>NZ_JACJPZ010000013.1:0-86032 GCF_014696335.1 Dolichospermum sp. FACHB-1250 | reverse complement strand
TTCCTCAATATGGGCTGCAACTATTTTTTCTCGGAGATCCACTGAATATGCTTTCATGACAGTATTATCTTTATTATTACTAACTGTACCTCATAACTTCGGAAACTGCTGTATTAGTTTTGGGTGAAGAATGTCGCGCTGCTTTAGAAACTACGAAAAGAGGAACAATTACCCATGATATGCCACCACCATTAATAGCAATAGAGGTGGTATCTCCTGGTACTGAAAATGAGGTACGAGACTATCGTTTCAAGCGTTCTGAATATGCAGCCAGGGGAATTGCTGAATATTGGATTGTTGACCCTGTACAGAACAAAATTACAGTTTTATCTTTAGTAGAAGGCTTTTATGAGGAGTTTACCTATACAGGTGATGATTTGATTAAAAGTGCGGTATTTCCAGAAATTGAGATTAAGGTGAGTGATATTCTCGTTCCATAAATTTTCCATAAATTATAGCTTAAGAACGGGGTTTGAATGAGAGCAAAAAGATCGCCTTTTCCTAAAATAGAATAAGCGATCACTTATTTCATTAATTAAAATCTAAAATTTGTTCAAAATCCCATGGCTTCTGCAACGGCCTTTACATCTGCTGCAATTCCTTGTTTAAATTGGGCATGACTGTGTTTAATAGCGGTATCTGGGTCTTTTAAACCATTACCAGTGAGGACACAAACTACAGTCGCAGCGGTGGGAACTTCGTCTTTTACCTGTAACAATCCTGCTACAGAAGCTGCACTAGCGGGTTCACAGAAAATCCCTTCTGATGATGCTAATAAACGGTAAGCGTCGAGAATTTCCTCGTCAGTCACAGCCCGGAAAGTGCCTTGACTGGCTGTTTGTGCTGCAATGGCTTTATCCCAACTGGCAGGATTACCAATTCTAATGGCTGTGGCTATGGTTTCAGGATGTGTGACTGGTTGACCATTGACCAAGGGTGCAGCCCCAGCGGCTTGAAAACCCATCATTTTCGGGAGGCGATCGCATTTGCCATGTTGATGGTATTGACAAAAACCCATCCAATATGCTGTAATGTTGCCGGCATTGCCCACGGGAATACATAGCCAATCGGGGGCATCACCTAAAACATCAACAACTTCAAAAGCGCCGGTTTTTTGCCCTTCTAGGCGGTAGGGGTTGACAGAATTTACTAAGGTTATGGGATATTGATCCGCCATTTCTCGGACAATTTCCAGAGCGCGGTCAAAATTTCCTTGAATTGCTAGGACTTCGGCCCCATAAAGTAACGCTTGTGCCAACTTGCCCAAGGCCACGTAACCATCAGGAATTAATACAAAGGGGCGCATCCCTCCTCTTCTAGCATAGGCAGCGGCAGCGGCGGAGGTATTACCAGTGCTGGCACAAATTACAGCTTTAGCACCAGCTTCTGCTGCTTTAGAAATTGCCATTGTCATTCCCCGGTCTTTGAAGCTACCAGTGGGGTTAAGACCATCATATTTGACGTACACCTTGACCTGTCTGCCAATACGTTCGGCGATGGCTGGCACGGGAATCAAAGGCGTGTTACCTTCTAAGAGAGTGACCACGGGGGTTTTTTCGCTGACAGGCAAGTATTGACGATAGGCTTGTATTAGCCCTGGCCAAGGTTGGCAATGAGATTTAGCAGCAGACAGGCTCAAAGTCACGGGATTCAAAATTTATTAATTAAGGATTTGTGGGGGGAATGCTTTTAGTATAAGTATTCCAGGTTTCAAGTCATAATCTTAGTTGTGGGACATCTTCACCAAGATCGGGGAGGATGATGACCAGATTTGTAATTTATTAGAGTATATGATGAAAACTATACAATATTTTAACAAAGCTGGAGATTAGCATGATTGGCATATTATAATTATAATATTTATAACTAATGGTGTGAGTTAAGTTTGTAATGCCAACAACTATGTCTACTATGTCATCCAGTGTTTCCGAATGCGAATCCCACGTTAACCTAGTTAAGAAGTTAACTAAGGCTTATTATCGAGACGATCAGCAGGTCAAGTTTATGGACTTGCAAGCAGAGGTAGATTCTCTTCTAGAGCAGTTGCAAAATCTCAAGAGCGAACTGGAAGTTCCTAGAGAGGAAGATTGATAATCTCCGTTTCTAGGGGGGATTCTACATTCGATAAATCTCTTATTTGTCTTCGATACCTAGATTAAAAGACACCAAAACCTAAAAACTTTTTGGGTGTCTCGTAAGCGTCAGCCGAATGGTGTTTAGGTTTTGATTCTGTGGGTTTTTGGGCTAATTTATGGTGAAATACTACCGTTTCCGGGGCAGAGGATAGGGAGAAAAGAATATAAATAAGACTGAGGCAGGAAACACTCATTAATAAAGTGTTAATAAGCAAATTTTTAAGATTAAAAGGCCCGCCACAACAAAACAGAGATGGTTTGCGACTAGTTGTAATGCGGTTTTTTGTGAAAATAAAATTTCACGTAGCAATTCAATATAAAATCTAAAATTTAAAATCGAAATTAGCTCCATGACAAATCTGACTCCTAATTCTAGTTTTAGTGTAACCCTGCGCTTACAAATTCCTAATCGAGTGGGGATGTTAGCATCTGTTACCCAAGCGATCGCCTCCACGGGTGGTAATCTAGGACAAATTGATTTAATTGAACAAAATCGTCAAGAATCTATACGTGATGTTACAGTTGATGCCGCCAGTACGGAACACGCAGAAACCATAGTGCAAGCGGTAAAAGAATTACCAGATATTCAAATAATTGATGTTTATGACCGTACCTTTAATTTACATCGCGGTGGCAAAATCAGTATTGTCAGCAGAATTGCTCTTAAAAGTGTTTCTGATTTAGCAATGGCTTATACTCCAGGGGTCGGTAGGATTTGTAAAGCGATCGCCGAAAATCCAGAGGAAGTGTACAATCTAACTATTAAACAGAATACAGTGGCGATCGTCACCGATGGGAGTGCTGTATTAGGTTTGGGGAATTTGGGACCTGGGGCGGCTTTACCGGTCATGGAAGGAAAGGCCATGCTATTTAAAGAATTTGCTGGACTTGATGCTTTTCCCATCTGTTTGGATACTCAAGATGCTGATGAGATTGTCAAAGCTGTGAAAAATATCGCTCCTGTATTTGGTGGTGTGAATTTGGAGGATATTGCTGCACCGCGCTGTTTTGAAATTGAACAAAGATTACAAGCAGAATTAAATATACCGATTTTCCATGATGATCAACATGGGACAGCAATTGTCACCTTAGCAGCCTTATTAAATTCTCTTAAACTTGTCCAGAAGTCCATTGGAGATGTCCGCATTGTCATTAATGGTGCTGGTGCGGCTGGGGTAGCCATTGCTCGGTTACTCCGCAAAGCTGGTGCAGAAACGATTTTGATGTGCGACTCTAAGGGCATTATTTCTACAAATCGCAGCGATTTAACCCCTGAAAAACTGGAATTTGCCGTTAAAGCCCAAGGAACTTTAGCAGGTGCAGTGCAAGGGGCGGATGTATTTATTGGTGTCAGTGCGCCGGGAGTTTTGACACCGGAAATGGTTCAAGGAATGACAAGAGATGCCATTGTGTTTGCTATGGCCAATCCCATTCCCGAAATCCAGCCAGAATTAGCCCCTAAAAATGTCGCTGTCATGGCTACGGGACGGAGTGACTACCCTAACCAAATTAATAACGTCCTGGCGTTTCCAGGGGTGTTTCGTGGAGCTTTAGATTGTCGGGCGAGGAGGATTACTACTAATATGTGTTTAGAAGCGGCTAATGCGATCGCTTCTTTGGTTAATATTTCTGATTTAGACCGCCAACATATTATTCCTTCTGTCTTTGATAAACGAGTTGCTAGTGCGGTTGCTGCTGCGGTGCAACAAGCTGCAAGGGAGGAAGGTATTTGTTCTAATTAGGGTTTACTCAGTAGCCATAAAAGTTGTCTGTGGGGCTAGAGTTTATTTAGGAAGCCCTAATTACAAAAAACAAAAAACAAAATCCCCGACTTCTTCAACAAGTCGGGGAGCTAATTTTGATGAACAAAGGTAATTTTATTAACCGAGAGAAACAGTTAAACTCCCAGGTTTAGCTAGATCTCCTGTTAATACCACACCCCGATGATTACTATGTAAATGACGGAGAATTTTGTAAATTGCTTCAATTTCCTCAGTAGCACCGGCAATATTTGCCAATTCAGCAATAGAAAGTGCTTTCTTCTGGGTTTGTAACACTTCTAAAACTCGTTTTTGTAAATCGAGAATCACAGCAGCGGCTTTTTTACCAGCTTCTACACCGGGTTGGTGATAAGCATTGACATTGATTAAACTGGCATATAAACCTACTGCTCTCTCATACAATGCAATTAATGCGCCTACGGTACGGGCATTAACTTGGGGAATAGTGACTGTAATGGAATCGCGGTTATTCTCATACAATGCTTGACGAGTTCCCAACAAGAAACCGGAGAGATAATCACCAGCAGTGACACCGGGATCAACTTCTGGGGATTTTCCTTGACGGTCTTCTAAAACTTCAATCAAGGTAGCAAAGAAATTAGGTACACCTTCCCGTAATTGTTGGACATAGGCGTGTTGGTCTGTTGAACCTTTGTTACCATAAACTGCAAGACCTTGATATACAGTTTTCCCGTCCAAATCCTTTTCCTTACCCAAAGATTCCATAACCAGTTGTTGCAAATAGCGGCTAAATAACAACAAACTGTCCTTGTAGGGGAGAACCACCATATCCTTCTGGCCTTTGCCATTTCCAGAGAAATACCAAGCCAGGGCTAATAAAGCGGCTGGGTTATCCTTGAGATGAGGGACGCGAGTGGCATCATCCATCTCTTTTGCTCCAGATAGCATAGCACGGATATCAATGCCCTGTAATGCCGCAGGTAGTAGCCCTACAGCGGACATTTCCGAGGTACGTCCACCCACCCAATCATACATGGAAAATCGGGCTAACCAGTTTTCCGATTGTGCGACTTGATCTAAATTACTATTTTGTCCAGTGATGGCAACTGCATATTGAGAAAAATCTAATTTTTGGGCTGTATAGGCTTGTTTTACCTCAATCATGCCATTGCGGGGTTCGGGAGTTCCTCCAGATTTGGAAATTACTAATACCAAAGTGGTAGCCAGTTTATTTCCTAATTGGGATAGAACTCTATCAATACCTGCGGGGTCTGAATTGTCAATAAAGTGAATTTGTAGGGGAGGTAAGTCTGGGGAAAGGGCTTCAGCGACAAATTGGGGACCCAAGGCCGAACCACCAATACCGATAGAGATAATATCTGTAAAGCGGCTTTCTTTGGGAGGATGAATTGCACCGGTGTGTACTTGGTCTGCAAAAGCTTCGATTTGTTCTAGAGTTTGAACTATTTCTTGAGTTAGTTCTGGTGTGGGGGCTAAATCTGGATTTCGCAACCAGTAATGACCTACCATGCGGTTTTCATCGGGGTTAGCGATCGCACCTTTTTCCAGTTCTACCATATCCGCAAACGCTTTGTCAAACTTAGGTTTTAATGAAGCTACAAACGCATCATCAAACCGCATCCGACTAATATCTAAATACAGTCCTAATCCCTCGTGTAAATATAACCAATCTTGGTATCGTTGCCAAAGTGCCTGAGCATTCATAAGAGGGAAATCTCAAATAAAGTGTTGGTCAAACATAAGTTTAATGTATGGTTTTGGTGATCCCTGCTTTGTATTATACAGTTTTTAATAAAAGCACAGATACCGATATGATACTACTGTTAGTTTTAATACTTATTATATCCAGAGATTTGGTAATTACTGATACGCGAAACTTGACAACGGACAATTGACAATTGACAATTGTCCACTAACCACCGACCACTGACAAATGACGAACTAATGATTGAATATCTAATTTTTCTAGCTATTTCTACCGCAACCTTCGCGCTATTTGCGCTAGGACTGAATTTACAATGGGGTTTTACGGGTTTAATTAACTTTGGTCATATTGCTTTTATGACTTTAGGAGCGTATACAACAGTTTTGTTAACTTTCAAGGGTGTACCATTATTACTTTCGGCTGTAGTTGGAGCAATTGTTGCCGCTTTATTGGGTTTAGTCATAGGTTTTGCGACTCTCCGCTTACGAGAAGATTATCTGTCAATTGTTACCATTGGTACAGGTGAATTAATTAGATTAATAGTAAATAATCAGGAATTACCTGTAGGTAAAGATTGGATATCTGGCTCTTTTGGTGTGCAAAGTTATGTCATACCGTTATCAACAACCCCAAATTTATTTTTGCGGTTGGTGATGATTGCTGTGTTAACTTTATTAACAGGGATCACGTTATTTTCTTTGTGGAATTGGGTACGAACTGCTCAAATTTCTGCCAATAATAATCCCATTAGAAACAGCAGCCTCAAACAAGAATTAACTTCCCGATTTATAGTAGGAATTGCTTTAGGATTATTAGCTCTAGCAATTTATATTTCTGGGACAATTGGATTATACAATTATAATCCCAAAGCTGGTTTAATGTTGTTGGTATTGTTGATTTTAGCTTTTGTATTTTGGCGGTTAGAAATTTTAGTGCGATCTCCTTGGGGAAGGGTGCTAAAATCTATTCGTGAAGATGAAGAAATTCCTAAGGCATTAGGTAAAAATGTCTTTTCTTATAAACTACAATCATTAATGTTGGGCGGTGCGATTGCTGGTATTGCGGGGGCGTTCTTTGCTTGGCAATTGGGAGCAATTTATCCCGATAATTTTCAACCTCAACTTACTTTTGACGCTTGGATTATGGTAATTTTAGGTGGTGCAGGAAATAATATTGGCACAATTTTAGGTGCGGTTATTTACTTTGCTTATGACTCTTTAACTAGGGAATTTTTACCGAAAATTGTTCCTTTAGATGTAGAAAGAATTGGTGCTTTTCGGGTGATGTTTATTGGTTTGATTTTAATGGTGTTAATGATTTGGCGGCCTCAAGGTATTTTAGGGAAAAAGGAGGAACTTACTCTTGGTAAATAATCAGGAATTAGGGGACGAGAAATATCAAGATTTTTGAGGGTTGAATGAAATGGCTTATAGGGATTTTAAGCTGCCGGAATTAGTGAAAAAATTTGGCTTAACTATTAATAAAAGAAAGGAAGGAAATAAAATAAATTTAATTAATGGTATTGTAACTACAGGGAATATGTGGAAATTTTTGCAACTACAAGATCAAGTAGTTTACATTGATTTCAATGAATATTATATTAAAGATATCAAAAAAATATTGGGTATCTTGTCTAAGGCAGTTAATTAAACACTCAGGATAAAATCATGATGGTAAATAATATCAAATCACCGGAATTACCGCTATTGGCTGCAACTGGACTCTGTAAAAATTTTGGTGGAATTAAGGCAGTTGAAGAAGCGAATATTGAAGTTATCAAAGGTAGTATTACTGGGTTAATTGGTCCTAATGGTGCTGGTAAAACCACTTTATTTAATTTACTTTCTAATTTTATCCATCCAGATAAGGGTAGAGTCATTTTTGATGGTGAACCTATCCATCAATTACAATCATATCAAATTGCTCAACAAGGATTAGTCAGAACTTTTCAAGTTGCACGGGTTTTATCAAAATTATCGGTATTAGAAAATATGCTTTTGGGAGCGCAAAAGCAAACTGGTGAAAACTTTTGGCAAGTGCAACTGCAACCTCATGTTATTCTTAAAGAAGAAAAGCAATTAAAGGAACGGGCTATGTTTTTGTTAGAATCCGTAGGCTTGGAAAAAAAGGCTTCAGACTATGCTGGTGGTTTATCTGGAGGACAAAGAAAACTTTTAGAAATTGGCAGGGCATTAATGACTAATCCTAAGTTAATATTATTAGATGAACCTGCTGCTGGTGTCAATCCTCGATTAATTGATGAAATATGCGATCGCATTATCAGATGGAATCGTCAGGAGGGAATGACATTTTTAATTATTGAGCATAATATGGATGTAATTATGTCTTTATGTGATAGAGTTTGGGTATTAGCAGAAGGAAAAAATTTAGCTGTGGGGAATCCTCAAGAAATCCAAAATAATACCAAAGTTTTAGAAGCATATTTGGGACAATAACGTTATATTAGATATGCCTAAGAAAATTAGAGAACTGAAAAATTTATTACTGCAATCCGGTTTTACATATAAACCGGCAAAGGGAAGTCATAGCAAATGGATACATCCAAAATTATCTAAAGCTATTATCATTGCTGGTAAAGATGGTAGTGATGCTAAACAATATTTAGAGAAGTAAGTTAATGAAGCAATAGTAGAATTGAATAAAATAGAAACAGAAGAAAAGGAGGAATCAGAGGAATGAAATATACAATTATTATTCAATGGTCTAAGGAAGATGAATGTTATGTAGTTTCATTACCAGATTTTACAGATGTCATGCAGCCTTGTACTCATGGAGACACTTATGAAGAGGCTTTAAAAAATGCCCAAGAAGTTTTAGAAATGCTGATTTCATCTTATTTAGAAGACGGACAACCAATACCTGAACCGCAAATTTTAGGAAAATCATTAACAGCAGCTTAATTTTTCATTAGTCCACGCAGGTGGACTTTATTTGTATAGCTGTGATTTATAATCGCCAAGGCTTTTTATTCCTATAAAAACTAAAACCAGTGAGTAACCGTAACCTACAAGAAACCCATTTAAACCGCGCCCGTGCTAGTCTTAGACAAGCATTATCTTGGTATGGATATCTCCGTAAATCTGGACAACTAGCCGCCAACCCAGAATTAGAAAATTTACTCAAACCGGAAATAGAAGCTTTAAATAACACATTGAGTAAATTAGATGCAAATGTGATTAGAATTGCGGCTTTTGGTTTAGTCAGTCGGGGAAAGTCAGCAGTATTAAACTCTTTAATAGGGGAAAAAATTCTGCAAACAGGACCTTTAAATGGTGTGACTCAATGGCCGCGTTCTGTGCGCTGGAAACCGGGGGATAAGGTATTAGTTGAATTAATAGATACCCCTGGGTTAGATGAAATTGCAGGAGAATCAAGGGCGGAAATGGCGCGAAATGTAGCCCGTCAAGCGGATTTAATTTTGTTTGTTGTTTCTGGGGACATTACTAAAACTGAATATCAAGGATTATGGGAATTACGTCAAGCCCAAAAACCCTTAATTTTAGTATTTAATAAAATTGATTTATATCCAGAAATTGACAGAAATGCAATTTACAAAAATCTGCAACAATTAGGGGCGGGAAATTCCCAAAATAATCCTTTATTACCAGATGAAATTGTCATGGTAGCCGCTGAACCTGCGCCCATGGAGGTGAGAGTAGAATATCCAAATGGAACTATTAATTATGAATGGGAAACATCACCTCCCCAGGTAGAGGAATTAAAGCAAACAATCTTGAATATATTAAACAGAGAAGGACGATCTCTTTTAGCTTTAAATGCACTAATTCAAGCTAGGGAATCTGAGGAAAATATCGCCCAAAAAACCATTGATATGCGGGAAAAAGAAGCAGAAGATATTATTTGGCGATTTACTCAATATAAGGCTTTAGTTATTGGTTTAAATCCTATTGCTTTTTTAGATATAATTGGCGGTTTTATTACTGATTTAGCCTTAATTCGCACCTTAGCTAAATTGTATGGTTTACCTATGACTAGTTATGAAGCTAGTAAATTATTAAAAACCATTTTATTTAGTTCCGGTGGTTTATTGTTGGGAGAAATCAGCAGTAGTTTAATATTAGGTTTAGGTAAAACTACCGCAGCCCTAACTAGTGGTGATAATCCATTTAACATTACCACTTTTACCAGCAGCGCCATTATTCAAGGAGGAATTGCTGGTTATGGTGCTTATACCGTCGGTAAAGCTGCAAAGTTATATCTAGAAAAAGGCTGTACTTGGGGACAGTTGGGCGCTAATACCGTCATTCAGGAGATTTTATCTCAAGTTGATAAAAACACTATTTTGTATCGCTTACAGCAAGAATTGGGCGGTAATTTTGGAGAATTTTGATCTTGAATTAATCAAAAATAATCAAAAAAAAGAAAATTTTTTTTGTTGTGGGGATTGACTTGCGGTGCTAGGGGTGATATTGTGATAATGGGAGTGCGTCTTTTAATAAAAATTTTATCACCACTCCATTATATTAATATAGCACATCGCCGGCGATGTTGCAACTCCACCCCGAAAAAAAAATTTGCCCCCCCGACGCAAAGCTGAGAAATTGTGTAGAATTGCTGGGTGTAACGATGAACTGAGATAATGGATTTTAATCTGCAAGCGCCCTTTGTCCCTACGGGTGATCAACCACAAGCGATCGCTCAACTTTCTGCTAGTATTCAAAAAGGAAATCATTATCAAACATTACTTGGTGCGACAGGAACCGGGAAGACATTTTCCATAGCCGCAGTTATTGCTAAAGTGAATAAACCTACTCTAGTATTAGCACATAATAAGACATTAGCAGCCCAATTATGTAATGAACTGCGGGAGTTTTTTCCTGATAATGCAGTAGAGTATTTTGTTAGTTATTATGATTATTATCAACCCGAAGCATATCTACCGGTTACAGATACTTATATAGAGAAAACATCAGCAATTAATGAAGAAATAGATATGTTACGACATTCTGCTACCCGTTCGTTATTTGAACGTCGGGATGTAATTGTTGTTGCTTCAATTAGTTGTATTTATGGTTTAGGAATGCCGGCAGAATATTTAAAAGCTGCAATTCGATTACAAATAGGAATGGAAATTGATCCCCGGCAAATTTTACGAGATTTAACAGCAGTTCAATATAGTCGTAATGACATAGAAATGGGGAGGGGTAAATTCCGAGTTCGAGGTGATGTTTTAGAAATTTCTCCGGCTTACGAAGATAGAATTATTCGCGTCGAATTTTTTGGTGATGAAATTGACGCAATCAGATATATAGATCCTGTCAGCGGTGAAATGATTGGTAATTTAGAAGTAGTAAATATTTATCCTGCGCGTCACTTTGTTACTCCCAAAGAAAGAGTAGAAATAGCTTGTGAAGATATCGCTAGAGAACTAAAACAGCAAAAATTAATATTAGAAGAAACGGGGAAATTAGTTGAAGCGCAACGTATTGATCAACGCACCCGTTATGATTTAGAAATGTTAAGAGAGGTGGGATATTGTAACGGAGTAGAAAATTATTCTCGTCATTTAGCCGGAAGACAAGCAGGAGAACCACCAGAATGTTTAATTGATTATTTTCCCAAAGATTGGTTATTAGTTATAGATGAATCTCATGTTACCGTTCCCCAAATTCGGGGAATGTATAACGGAGATCAAGCGAGGAAAAAAGTATTAATAGATCATGGTTTTCGACTTCCGAGTGCTGCGGATAATCGTCCTTTAAAGGCAGAAGAATTTTGGCAAAAAGTCAATCAATGTATTTTTGTTTCTGCGACTCCAGGAAATTGGGAATTAGAGATTTCTGAAGATCAGATTATCGAACAAGTAATTAGACCGACGGGAGTAATTGATCCAGAAATATTTGTGCGGCCAACGGAGGGACAAATTGATGATTTATTAGGAGAAATAAAAGATCGAGTTGACCGTCAGGAAAGAACGTTAATTACAACATTAACTAAACGTATGGCTGAAGATTTAACCGAATATTTAGAAGCAAGGGGAATTAAAATTAGATATTTGCATTCAGAAATTAATTCTATTCAACGGATAGAAATTTTACAAGATTTGCAAAATGGTGTTTTTGATGTCTTAGTTGGTGTAAACTTATTACGGGAGGGTTTAGATTTACCAGAAGTTTCTCTAGTTGCAATTATGGACGCAGATAAAGAAGGATTTTTGAGAACAGAACGTTCTTTAATTCAAACTATTGGACGCGCAGCACGTCATGTTAAAGGAAAAGCCATTTTATATGCTGATAAATTAACAGATAGTATGATTAAAGCTATTGATGAAACTGATAGAAGAAGGGGGATTCAAATGGCTTATAATGAACTGCATGGAATCATACCGCAGCCGATTAAGAAGAAGTCGAGTAATGCTATTTTATCATTTTTAGATGCTTCTCGGCGTTTAAATGCTGGTGATTTAAAAATAGTTGATGAACATTTAGATGAATTATCTTTGGAAGATATTCCTGAGTTAATTATCTTATTAGAAAAACAGATGAAAGAAGCAGCGAAGAAGATGGAATTTGAAGAGGCTGCAAAATTACGCGATCGCATTAAGCATTTAAGAGATAAAATGTTAGGACGTTAATATATGGTATTTGTGATTTGTGTAAATATTTTTTTGAACGAACCACAGAGAACACAGAGAACGCAGAGGAAGAGCGGAGGAGGGGATGTTTTGTGGTGACAACGAAGCACCAATATTAAAGCTAAAGCGCAAATGAATAGCAGTAGGAACTTTATTAAAGAATGTAACTTTATCTAATTCCATTTCCGTAAATTTTTATGAACCACTGCTAAATACCACATATAGTCATCAATTTTGTACTCGTCCGCAGCTTTGAGAATATATTCCCGTGCTAAGTCTAAATTATTCTCAGCTTCATAATATAAACCCAAATAGAGATGACTGTAAAAGTTACCCTTTAATCCTGATAATTTTCCCACATTCAAAACATCATCTTTGGAACAATTACCAGCAAAGAAATCATATATAACTCTCATAATTTTCCGAGAATCATTTTTCACAGGTAATAGAGAATTACGTGCTTCCGTAACTCCAGATAATCTAGCCATACAAAGATACCGCCAAACGGTTTCCTCCACATCTTGAGAATTGACAGTTAAATCAATTTCAAACTGTTTAGCACCCTGAGAAAATCGTTCAGCATAATAATAAGATAAACCCCGTTGCCAAAGATAAGGAGTAATGTGAAAATCTAAATTTTCCGCAGTATCAAAATCTTGAATTGATTCCTGAATTTTCCCTAACTTAAAATAGACCATACCTCGACGAATATAACTATGAGGATGATTTGGCTGACGATTAATAGTATGATTCCATTCCTCTAGTTGATCTTGTAAAGAATTAATAAAAAACATATTAATAAGTAATTTTCTTCTTCTGTGTTCTCTGTGTTCTCTGTGGTTCGTTAAAAAAAATTAACTCCACCCTGCGGTACTAGCTTATAATACACCTTGTACCTGCATATTCAAAGGGGAATAGATGACAATTAAGCGGTTGCTGTTAATAGTGCTAACGCTATTAGTGATTATGTTGTCAGGTTTATCTTTATTAAGTAGCTGGCAAAAACCTCAATTCCAAAGTCGTCTAGAATTGTACCAGACTAATATAGTTTTACAGGCCCAAGCATGGCAACCAGAAGATAGTAGTGATCATAGCATTCAAACAATTCAGGAATCTATTATTGGCGAAAATCCCTTAGAAAGCGCGACCAAGCAATATCAAGAAGCTAGTGAATCTATCAAAACTAGTTTACAGGTAACTAAAAAGAAGTTAACGAAACTCCAATTTTCAGTAACTACTTCTATTTCCGCAGAAGAGAAAAGTTTACAAAACTTAATCCAGGAAGAGGAGAAATTGTTAGCGGAAGTAGACTTACGACTGGGAATTTTGCAAGCACAGGAACAAGAAACAGATAAAGCTATCAAAACCTGGAGTAATCTACAGCAATACTCAGATATTAACCCCAAATATCCAGAAACCGCTGAAACATTAACCGGAATGTGGAGTAAACCTCCGCGTTTATTCCCCAAAGCTGAAAAACTGATTCAACAAAACCTCAATGGTTGGTTTCGGGATACAGCCTTAGTGCAATTATATAGACTTCAACAACGTCAAGAAGCGTTATCAGCTTTAGAAATTGCCCAACAAGAGGCTGCAACCCAAGCGTTGTTCAAATTAGGAATAATTGCGACTATTCCCAGCTTAACAGCTTTAATAGGGACAATTCTGCTCATTTTCTTATTGACTCAACGCTTACTCAAAGGTCGAGAATCCCTATTAGCTAGAAATGGTGATTTACTTTGGTCAACTCCTTGGAATTGGGAAATAATTATTCAGGTTTTTGTCCTTGGTTTCTTTTTAATGGGGCAATTATTTATACCAGAATTATTATCTATTTTGCCTATTCCCCGTGGTACAGGTAATGTAAGAGTTGAAGCTTTGACAGTTTTAGTCAGTTATGTGTTAGTTGCTTTAGGTTGTTTGTCAGTGCTGTATTTTTCTATCAAGCGTTTTTTCCCCCTTCCTCCCAACTGGTTTCGCTTTAATTTCTTTAGTAATTGGTTTTGGTGGGGAATAGGTGGATATTGTACAGCTTTACCCATTGTCGTTATCGTATCGTTAATTAACCAAAAATTATGGCAAGGACAGGGGGGAAGTAACCCACTATTGCAAATGGCGCTAGAAAGTCGAGATCATACTGCATTGGGGATATTTTTCTTTACCGCAGCTATAGCAGCACCGGTTTTTGAAGAATTTCTATTTCGCGGGTTTTTATTACCATCTATGACGCGCTATACTTCCGTATGGGGGGCAATTTTCACCAGCGCACTGTTATTTGCTGCTGCTCACCTCAGTTTATCAGAAATACTACCGTTGACAGCATTGGGAATAGTATTGGGAGTAGTTTACACGAGAACACGCAACTTATTAGCCCCCATGTTCCTCCATAGTCTTTGGAATAGCGGCACATTAATCAGTTTGTTTATTCTAGGTAGTAATAACTAAGTGAATGTCAGATAATAGGTAAAGACAATTCATGAAGTTATCAATAATCCTTCCTAAGCTATGACGCGGCTAAATTGTACAATCCTAATATGGCTAAATCTTGTGGTGCGGGCATCTTGCCCGCTATGATTATACTTAAATGCAGAACAGCTTAGTCAGGGATAATACGAATTTTATATGCAGATGCACAGAATAATAATCACTCGTACAACTTCATCTTAATTTGGTATTAAGGATGAGGTAAAAACTAACCACTTGAGGATATAAAGGAATAAGAAATTAAGTCCTTAACTGCTTGTTCAAAAATCATCCGGATCTGACAAAAATAGATAGGTATAAAAATCTATATCGTCCTAGCAATACTTTTTTCAAGGTTAATCATTGCCGGGTATTGGTAAATGTGATATGATAAGGCAATATTTATTTTTTGCCAAATTTGCTATATTTTATGATTATTTGAATCATACAGGAGTCATGTTTAAAAAAGTAATTATCTAATTATCAATGATCAATTCCGTAAATTTTATAATTTAGACATGAAGGAGAATAGCTAAATATGACTAATGTTAACCCTTCCTATGCTACAAAACAACTGTTAGCTGGTTATGCGGGAATTGTTTTTGGTGGTTTTGGTTTGCATAAATTTATTCTTGGTTACACATCAGAAGGTTTTATTATGTTGGTAATTTCCGTTGTTGGTGGCTCCCTTACCTATGGATTTACATTAATAATAATGCAACTGGTCGGTTTGATTGAAGCCATGATTTACTTAAATAAACCTCATGAAGAATTTATTAATACCTACTTTGTAAATAAACAAGGTTGGTTTTAGGATTTTTTATCAAGTAAATTGATATGCAAATTCTCAAACATAAACATAAGCACTTACTCATCCTGCTAATGATGAGTATGGGGTATTTTAGTGTAGTATCAGATTGGGAAATAAATTATTTTTGGAAAAGCCTGATTTTGATGTTGCCATTACAGTTAACGGCTATAATTTACACTACCAGGACAAAACTATGATGTTTGGGATGAAGATATTTTGGGGATTTTTGTCGAGAAGTTAGGATATAAAAAAACTTAATATTTTTTCCCTCGCCTGAAGTGCAGATTTTCGCCTAATCTCAAGGTAGAGACACTGGTTGTGAAGTGTCGAACCCAGAAGAGTGAATGTAAAAACCTATCATGCAACTAACCCCAAAAACTGAACTACTGGTCCTGGAATCTACTCCCTCCCAAAAAATACTAACTAGCGAGAAAATTATTTTAGACGTTGGGGGGATGAAGTGTGGTGGATGCGTTAATGCAGTAGAAAAACAGCTTATTCAGCATCTAGGAGTTAAAAGCGTCTGTGTTAACTTAACAACGGAAGTTGCAGTAGTAGAAATAGAACCTGGTGCTGTAGATGCAGATACACTGATTCAGGGGTTAACAGCCACAGGATTTCCCAGTCAACTACGTACAGCTAAAAGTGCTGGTGATCAATCTGCTGTTTCCCCCAACCCCGCCTCAAGACAGCGCCAAGAAATGCAGTCTATAATTAGACAGTTAGTAGTGGCTGGCTTGTTACTATTTTTATCAGGAATTGGCCATTTTGGTAATATTGGTGCAATTTTACCTATTTTAAATAACATCTGGTTTCATTGTGGACTAGCTACCATAGCAATTATTATTCCTGGTAGACCAATTTTAGCGGAAGGCTGGTTAGGTTGGCGACGGGGTGCGCCCAATATGAATACCCTGATTGGTTTGGGAACGCTTACAGCTTATATTGCCAGTTTAGTAGCTCTATTGTTTCCCCAAATGGGTTGGGAATGCTTTTTTGATGAACCAGTAATGATGCTAGGTTTTATTCTTTTGGGGAGAACCTTAGAAAAACAAGCTAGACTCCGCGCGGCTAAAGCATTTCGCCAATTATTAGCCCTTTCTCCGCAAACAGCCCGGTTAATTATTAACCCAGAACCAGAAAAATTAATTGCTGGTGCAAATATTATCGAAATTCCGGCGGAACAGGTGCGGGTAGGTGAATGGTTACAGGTGCTACCAGGTGATAAAATTCCCGTTGATGGTGAGGTTCGTTTTGGACAAACTACCATAGATGAATCAATGTTAACCGGGGAATCAGTACCCGTAATTAAACAACCAGGAGATATTGTCACTGGGGGAACTTTAAATCAGTCAGGAGCGATCGCTATTCAAGCCACCCGCACAGGTGATGATACTACTCTAGCCCAAATCGTGGCTTTAGTAGAAGCGGCCCAAACTCGTAAAGCTCCAGTGCAAAAATTAGCGGATACGGTGGCTGGTTATTTTACCTACGGTGTCTTAGCAGCGGCTTTTTTCACCTTTGGATTTTGGTATTTGTGGGGAACTCACTTATGGCCAGATGTTACCATGTCTGGGACAATGGAAATGGCTCACAATATGGGACATCATCCCCAGCATTTAGTCCCCCATACTGAGTATTATTCACTATTAATTAGTTTAAAATTAGCGATCGCTGTCATGGTAGTTGCTTGTCCCTGTGCTTTAGGACTAGCTACCCCCACAGCTATTCTGGTGGGTACTGGTGTAGGTGCAGAAAGGGGATTATTAATTAAAGGTGGTGATGTTTTAGAAAAAGTTCATAAATTAGACACTATAGTTTTTGATAAAACCGGAACTCTGACCACAGGTAAACCCACGGTGACAGATTGTATATCTATTACCGAATCAGCTTTAGAAATATCATTAATTCAACTAGCAGCGGCGGTAGAAAGCGGCACTTATCATCCCCTAGCTACAGCCATCCAAGAAGAGGCCAAACGCCAATATCTAACTATTCCCAATGCTGTAGACTTCCATACTGAACCTGGTATGGGTGTGTCCGCTGTTGTGGAGGGTAAAAATGTGCTTTTAGGTAACTGGGAATGGTTTAATTATCACCAAATTGATATTAACGAAACAGCACAACAACAGGGAAATAAATTAGCCAAAGCGGGAAAAACTGTCATAGGTGTGGCTGTAGATGGGATTTTAACCGGATTAATTGCTGTGAGTGATACCCTTAGACCAGATGCTCAAACCGCAGTAGATAAATTACATCAGATGGGTTTGCGCGTGATGTTGCTTAGTGGTGATAGAATGGAAGCAGCCACAGCGATCGCTAAACAACTAGGAATAAATAACACTGATGTGATAGCAGGTATCCCTCCAGCCCAAAAAGCTGCCATGATTCAATCTCTTCAGTCTGGGAAAAGCAAATCATTCGTCGCTATGGTCGGAGACGGTATTAATGATGCTCCAGCTTTATCACAGGCCGATGTAGGCATCGCTTTACATTCTGGCACAGATGTCGCTATGGAAACCGCCGAAATTATTTTAATGCGAAATTCTCTGATTGATGTTGTCAAAGCCATTCACCTCAGTCGAGCGACTTTTAATACTATTCGCCAAAATTTATTTTGGGCTTTTGCTTATAATACAATAGGTATTCCCTTAGCTGCTGGTGTACTATTACCTAGCTGGGGTTTTAATCTTGGTCCGTCCAGTGCAGCAGCACTAATGGCCTTTAGTTCTGTCAGTGTTGTCACTAATTCAATTTTTTTAAGGAGGTTGGCTCTAAACCGATAGCCACTGTGGCCTAGTCACAATTGACGTTAAATTAAAAGATACCAAAATTCTCAAACTTTTCTAGAGGCTTCAATTCCCAGGTTTTTAGCGTAATTTCTCATCAAAAACAGGCAAAATGAAAATAGCGATTAGTGGTGCAACAGGATTTGTGGGTAGTCGGCTAGTAGAAAGACTATACACCGAAGGTCATAAAGTAATTGTATTAACACGGAATGTCACATCTGCCCAAAAGGTTTTTCCGGCTTCAGCTTTTCCTAATTTAGAAATTATTGCCTATACCCCCACCGTATCAGGTTCGTGGCAAGATGCTATAATAGGTTGTGATGGAGTAGTGAATTTAGCCGGAGAACCCATTGCGGAAGAACGGTGGACACCAGAACGGAAACAGGAACTTCTCAACAGTCGCAAACTGAGTACAGAGAAAATTGTCGCAGCCATAACTAAAATCAATCCTCGACCAACTGTATTAGTTAATGCTTCTGCTATTGGTTATTACGGAACTAGCGAAACAGCAACCTTTGATGAAAATAGTCCCCCTGGTCAAGATTTTCTCTCCCAAGTCTGCAAAGAATGGGAAAAAGAAGCTGAGAAAGTTAAAGATACTGGTGTCCGTTTAGTGATTTTGCGTTTAGGCATTGTTTTAGGGAATGGTGGTGCTTTAGGGAAAATGATTACCCCTTTTAAACTCTTTGCTGGTGGACCCATTGGTAGTGGTCGTCAGTGGTTTTCCTGGATTCATTTAGATGATATTGTCAGTTTAATTATCCAAGCTTTAACCCAACCCACAATGAGCGGAGTATATAATGCTACTGCTCCCCATCCCGTGCGGATGACAGAATTAAGCACAACTATGGGTCAAGTGATGAATCGTCCTTCCTGGTTACCTGTACCTGCTTTTGCTTTAGAAGCGATGTTAGGAGATGGGGCAAAAGTGGTATTAGAAGGGCAGCAAGTCTTACCCCAACGGACTTTAGCATCAGGTTTTCAGTATCAGTATCCTAACTTACAACCAGCATTAACACAGATTCTTAAATAGTCGTAAGTTTACCAATAGCTGATGTTAACTTAGTTATATTATTAACAGTCTTAAGCTGTTGTGGTGCGGGCATCTTGCCCGCTGTAATTATATATATAAACTAAATGCAGTACAGTTGATGACTAGCAGCTAATCTTGCTATGGCAAATCACTTGATTTTTTTGCTACAGACCAGGGTCGAATTTGACCTAAAGTTACGGTAATTCTGTCACTAACATAGTTCATCTCTTTTTTCTAGTTTATAGCACTTGGCAGATTAGCAGATTAGGACAATTCATTTTTTGTCAATTTTTTAGACACCCAGCTAATAATACCACTCAGCAAAGCCCCTCCCATGAGGATGCCAATAGCAGGGTTAAATAATGGTATCCACAGTTTATGCCATAAATCCAAACCAAGGTTGATTCCCGAAGCATCACCAATCACAGCAATAACAAGCCACGCGAAACCTAAAATCACAAGGAAAACATCAGCAACAAGGATGAAGTTAAGCCAGTTTAATAATTTGTCTTTCATTTTTATTGGTAATTAGTGATTGGTGATTGGTGATTAGTAAAGAGTTAATTGTCTTCAAATAACCATTTTTTGACTTTGGCTAAATTTTGCCAATCAGGTTTTCTACTGAAACCATCTTCAATACTATTTTTAACTTCTTCTTGCCATTCTTCATTGACAAATATTAACTGTTTTGCAAACTCAATGTGTTCACGCAAACCTTTTTGACCTGTTTCCAGCATAGCTAAAGCGAGATTAATTCTTGCTTGTGGGTCTTGGGGATTAAGTTTCACCGCTTTATTGGCGGCTTTAAAAGCCAGTGAACCCTTGTTATCAAGGAGATATAACCAAGCTAGACAAATCCAAGCTGAACTAGCTTTAGGAGAGCGATCGCATACCTCTTTAAATACAGGAATTAGAGATTCTACAGATTCTCCAGCTTTATACCGTTCTAAACCTGTATCAAATAGGGAATCAATTGTATTAGTCATTTGTTAGTTGTCAGTTGTCAGTTGTCAGTTGTCAGTTGTCAGTTGTTATTAGCAACCAATAACTGACAAACCTGTCTAAATATTACACACCGAAAGATTTACCGCAACCGCAAGTTTGGACAGCGTTGGGGTTAGTGAATTGGAAACCACCACCAATCATGGCATCGCTATAATCGAGCATGAGACCATAAAGGTAAAGTAAACTTTTGCGATCGCTGATAATTTTGAAGCCATCATAATCAAAAACCTCATCATCGGGGGTAATCTTGCTGATATCCTCAAAATCCATCATATAAGACATTCCCGAACAACCACCTTGTCTAACTCCCACCCGTAGACATAAATCTTTTCCTTGTTTGTCTTGAAGAGACTTAACTTGACGCAATGCAGTTTCAGATAACAGAATTGAGCGTTGTTGAGTTTGAGTGGCTTGTGTCATGGATGATTAACTCCTGAACTGATTTGATCAATACTCTAGCAGGGGTTTTAGTACCTCTGGGGTTATGGATGTTTTTGTATTCATTTTAGCGACATGAGGATAGGAAAACAGCATCAGAAGATGGGAACATGAGAACATGGGTAGAAGATGATCAATTATTCTTGCCCTCTTCCCCGTTGCCTGTTTCTGAGCAACCCAGAATTTTTATTCTAGAATTGAAGGCTAATTAACAGTAACTCAAAAGCTAACAATTAATAACAATTAAGCACTTATGCTTTCTATGCAAAGTCACACCTCTATGGTAACAATATTGGAATTTTGTTGTAAAATATCTTTATGCTACTAGGATTCAAGACAGAACTCAAGGTAAACAAGCAACAAAAACTACTACTGGCACAGCACGCAGGAGTAGCTAGACACGCTTGGAATCAAGGTTTAGCATTGTGTCAACAGCTTATCATACATAACAAACTTAATCCTGAAGATAAAATTAAATTTCCTACAGCCATAGATTTACATAAATGGCTAGTAGCATCAGTTAAAAGTCAATGTCAATGGTATTATGAAGTATCTAAATGCGCTTCTCAATACGCATTAAGATATTTATCAGAGGCCTTTAAATCTTTTTTCAAGAAAAACACAGGATTTCCTAAATTCAAGAAAAAAGGTAAACATGATTCTTTTACTTTAGATGGTGCAATTCACATTGAGCAGAAAAAAGTAAAAGTTCCTGTCATTGGTTGGCTAAAAACTTATGAAGTTCTCCCCTTTGGATATCAACCCAAATCAGTCACAATTAGCAAACAAGCTGACAAGTGGTTTGTATCTTGGAAAATAGAAGTAGAAACCAGTCAAAACCCTAAAAAACAAGAGTGTGTGGGAGTTGACTTAGGTATAAATCATTTAGCAATGTTATCAACAGGAGAAGTATTTGATGGCTTAAAAAGCTATAAAAAGTATGAATCTAAACTGGCAAGAATGCAATATTTAAATCGGCATAAAAAAGTCGGTTCTAATAATTATATAAAATCCCAAATCAAAATAGCAAGACTACACCAAAAAATAGCTAACATGAGAAAAGATACATTACACAAAATCACTACTTATATCAGCAAAAACCACGCGGTAATAGGGATAGAAGATTTGAATGTGTCTGGAATGTTAGCAAATGGTAAGTTATCAAAAGCTATTGCTGATATGGGCTTTTATGAATTTAGGAGGCAGCTAGAATACAAAACTCAACTATATGGCAGTAAGTTAGTAGTTGTGGATAGATTTTATCCCAGTAGTAAAACTTGCTCCAGTTGTGGAGAAAAAAAATCATCACTGTCATTATCTCAAAGAGTGTTTAAATGTGAGAAATGCGGTTTTGAGTGTGATAGAGATGTAAACGCTGCAATTAATTTGAAACAAGAAGCGGTTAGATTAACCGTGTTAGCCTGTGGACTAGATAGTGCCGACACTTCTAGGATGAAGCAGGAAGAAAAAGCAGACTTTTGTTAGCACTAGTTAGCTTTTTTGGATCGGATTAGGTATGTTTAATGATTAACCATTCCCAAAAGTCGCTCTTCTCGTCGCTTTGTTTTGACTCATTTATTCTATGACAAGTTTTAATCGCTCTACCAGTCGTCGGTTGCAGAAATTAACCCAGATTCCTTCTGTATGGGAGGGCGATCGCCGTCCATTGTCATCACCACACAGCCCAGCCGACCCAGAGTCCAAAGGAGAATGTATTATCTGGGTGGATGCCTCAGAAGGTATAGTTAGAGGCATGGACATGGTAGATCCCAGTCTGGGACCTGAAGCCATTGTGCGGACATTAATGCGGGCAATAGAACATCCACAAAGTCCGGCCAAGCCCGCTAGACCCCAAAGAATCGTTGTACGGGATCGAGAAATTCAATTTTACTTGCGGGGTGTGTTGCAAGATTTAGGTATTGCTATTGACTATGTACCCGAATTACCAATAATTGATGAACTTTTTCGCTCTTTTGCGGAAATCGTTGACGGACAAACTCCTGATTTACCGCCCAAATATGCCAAGCTCCTCCATGATAAAGCCTTAGAAGTCTGGCAAGCTGCTCCTTGGAACTTTTTAGAGGAACAGCAAATTTTATCAATAGAAATTAATCAATGGGATGTAGACAAACTCTATGCCTCTGTCATGGGAATGTTAGGAATTGAGTATGGAATTTTGTTTTATCGTTCTGAGGATTCCCTGAAGCGGTTTCGGGCTGCCGTTATAGCTGATGATGATGAAACAAATCGAAATTTAGAGGCAGCCTTCCTCAAACAAGATTGTTTATTTCTCACTTTTGATTCTGTAGATGATAACGACGATGATGATCTAGGTGATTTGGCGGATATGCCTGATTCAGAAATTGAACCTACTTTCGGTAATATTCACCCGTTAGAAGGGCTACGTTCGGTTTTGTATGAAGAAGAAGCGCTACTAACTTTTGTCGCTTTAGAAAGTTTACTGCGGTTTGTGCGTGATTACCGTCGTCAATTATCTCAGGAAGATGGTCTCACTCTGGGCCAACGTTATCGAATTTCCTTACCAGAAACCGATGGAAATCGTAAATCCTTAACTGTCGCTGTTTCTACAATGCCAGAATTGACAGCAGAACTAGAAGAAATGGCTGGTTTGGATGAAGATGAAGAAGATGAAGAAGATGATTCTATATTTGAAGCCTTAAGAGACGATTTGATTCCAGAAGATGCGTTTATGAGTCTAGGTGTGTTATCCTGGAAAACATTAGATCACCTACGTCAAGGTGCTAACCACCAAGCAGGGGGTGAATTTGAGCCTGTGGGGGATGGTTTACCTGTGATTGTGATTCAAACCTCTCGTCCTAAAGCTAAGGGGATTATTAAAAATATTCAAGAGGCTGGAGGACTGAACGCAATTTGTTTCCATACTGTTACTGATCCGATAGATGATAATCTCTATGACTTGGGTTTATTGCAAACACGTAATCATGAATTATTTCTGTTTGGGCAATTTTTAGATGATGACCCAGTGCATATAGAGGCTAAGAGAAAATGGCATCAGCGATGTCAAAATACTCAGGGTCATTGTGGTTTAATTATTGCTAAGGGATTGACTGGCTCAACTCGTGGTAATCCCCAATTAGGAGATATGATGGCTCTATTGGAAGCTCATGTACTTTCCGCTGCTGAGTTGACCTTGGAGACAGTTGACTAAATAGAAAACCTAATTACCTTGGCTACAGCTATAAAAATCCGGTCGCTTCAGTGTTTGAATTGTGGAACTGAACAGGACCTAGATGGAAATGTTGGGTATTGCCACGACTCTAACACAGAGACAGAGCAAAATCAACGGTTATATTATTCTACGAAGTGTCAAGAATCACCGAGGCTTCTGCCCGGTGAATATATCAATTGAATATCTTTAATAAAATTAATTTTTTTGTTACTTTGTTAATTCAGACTTACTCTGATAGTATCATTTCTGTTTTGAGTTCCCAGACTCTTGAAATCAAGTTAACATACAGCTAAGTGCATGATAATGACAAATAAAAAATGGGCCGTTAAACGGATAACAGTTAATCTAGCAACACAAGAAGCAGAGAAACTAGAAAAATATTGTCAACAGACAGGGAGACCAGCAACAGATGTAATTCGGGAACTAATTAGAAGTTTACCCCAAGGGGAAGAAGTGGCAAACAATTAATAATTGCCAATTAATAATTCCCAGCAAATTCCCACACTAATTCAGTTACAATTTGTAAAGAGATTGAACAAGGAACGAGGGAATGCGCGTTGCAATTGTAGGTGCGGGACTTGCTGGGTTATCAACTGCGGTAGACTTAGTAGATAGGGGCTGTGAAGTAGAAATTTTCGAGTCTCGTCCCTTTGTGGGTGGCAAAGTCAGCAGTTGGGTAGATAATGATGGCAATCATATTGAAATGGGGCTGCACGTATTTTTCGGCTGCTACTACAATCTGTTTGCATTAATGGAGAAGGTTGGTGCTGGAGAAAACTTACTCATCAAAGAACATAGTCATACTTTTATTAATAAAGGCGGAAAAACAGGAGCTTTAGATTTTCGCTTTTTCACGGGTGCGCCTTTAAATGGATTAAAGGCGTTTTTCACAACTTCTCAACTGTCTTTACAGGATAAACTACAAAATGCGATCGCTTTGGGTACTAGCCCAATAGTACAGGGTTTAGTAGACTTTGACGGAGCAATGAAAACTATCCGCAAATTAGATAAAATCAGCTTTTCTGATTGGTTTTATAGTCACGGAGGCAGTAAAGGTAGTATTAAACGCCTATGGAATCCTATTGCTTATGCACTGGGATTTATAGATTGTGACAATATTTCTGCCCGGTGTATGTTGACAATTTTCCAGTTTTTTGCTGTCAGAACCGAAGCTTCAATTTTGCGAATGTTGGCGGGTTCACCTTCCGAATATTTACATAAACCTATTGTTAAATATTTAGAAGAAAGAGGCACAAAAATATACACTCGTCGTCAAGTGCGAGAAATTCGGTTTACTGATGTGGTTGGGGAAGCAGAAACCCGCGTAACTGGTATATTAGTTGCTCAAGGTGATACAGAGGAACTGATTACCGCTGATGCTTATCTTTGCGCTTGTGATGTTCCCGGAATTCAACGAGTTTTACCCCAAGCCTGGCGGAAATGGCCAGAATTTGATAACATTTATAAGTTAGATGCTGTCCCCGTCGCTACAGTGCAGCTACGTTTTGATGGTTGGGTGACAGAACTAGAAGATGAGGAAAAACGTAAACAGCTTTCCGCAGCCGTGGGAATAGACAATCTATTGTACACTGGTGATGCAGATTTTTCCTGTTTTGCTGATTTGGCTTTGACTAGCCCCGCAGATTATTATCGTCCTGGGGAAGGTTCATTATTACAATTGGTGTTAACACCGGGAGATCCTTTTATTAAACAAAGCAATGAAGCGATCGCTCACCACGTGCTTAAACAAGTCCATGAACTATTTCCTTCCGCAAGGGATTTAAACATGACTTGGTACAGTGTGGTTAAATTAGCTCAGTCTTTGTATAGAGAAGCACCGGGCATGGATGAATACCGTCCAGATCAAAAAACACCCATACCTAACTTTTTCTTAGCTGGAAGTTACACCCAACAGGATTATATTGATAGCATGGAAGGAGCAACAATTTCTGGACAACGTGCGGCCAAAGCAATTCTGGAAAGTTTGAAGAAGTAGGTAATGGGTAATGGGTAATGGGTAATGGGTAATAACAACTAACCGCAGACCAATCTAAAATCCTATGAGTGAATGGCTAGAACATAGTGTACAGGTAGAGGTAGAAGTTCCCATAGAATTAGCATGGGGGCTTTGGTCTGATTTAGAACAAATGCCTAAATGGATGAAATGGATTGATTCTGTGCAAATTCTCCCAGATAAACCGGAAATTTCTCTATGGAAACTGAAAACAGGGGGGTTAGAATTTACATGGAAATCCCGAATTACTAAAATAATTCCTCATCAAATTATTCAATGGGAGTCTGTGGATGGTTTACCAAATCAAGGAGCAATTCGCTTTTATGATCGCTATGATAATAGCATCGTGAAAATGACGGTTTCCTATGCAATTCCTGGCTTAATTGGTAAACTCATGGATAATTTGTTTTTAGGAAAGGTGGTAGAGTCCACAATTCAAGCGGATTTAGAAAGGTTTAAACAATACGCTTTGAATGTGAAGGACAATTAATGTAACCAAAGACGAGTAATTTTCTCTAATGCGGAAATTTCGTCTGCGGTCATTTGCCAACCTAAAGCACCAACATTTTGTTTAACTTGTGCTGCGGTTTTGACTCCAACAATGGGAATCACATTACCTTGAGCTATTAACCAGTTTAAGGATACTTGGGCAGGGGTGCGATGGTACTTTTCACCAATCTCTCGTAACAAAGATAACAATGGAGCGATCTTATTTAAACCATCTTGACTAAATCGCGGATCTATGCTTCTTGCACCTTGAGGTTTTTGAGAGGATATATACTTACCTGTGAGTAATCCTTGAGCTAGGGGACTATAAGCTAAAATAGTTACACCTAACTCACGGGCTGTTTGGTAAATACCGTTACCTTCTATTTGGCGCGTTATTAGTGAATAACGCACCTGATTTACAGCCAAAGGTACACCCTTAGCGGCTAATATCTGGTGTGCTTCTCGCATTTGAGCGGCTGAATAATTACTGACACCAACTGCCCCTATTCTACCTCGTTTGACTTCATCTGCCAGGGTATTCATGAGAGTTTCTTGACTCAAAAAGAACGCAAAAGGCCAATGAACTTGGTATAATTCAATTCTCTCAACTTGGAGACGTTGGAGACTGGCTGTTAAAGCTTCAGATACAGATTTACCCTGCCAACGCCAAGGTAAAGGTCCAAACTTGGTAGCAATTTGTACTTTTTGGTTGGTTTGTTTCATGAACCTGCCTAAAAATTCTTCCGAAAGTCCTAAACCGTAAACTTCCGCAGTATCAAAGAAAGTGACACCAGTATCTAAGGCGGTGTTAAAAGCAGCTTGTAACTCTTCTTCACCGTATTCATGACCATAATTCCAAAAGAGTTTGTCACCCCAAGCCCAAGTACCGATACAAAGAGGGGGAACAGCTAAACCATTTTTTCCTAAGGTGATAGTTTGCATTTGGGTAAAATTGAATTTATTTATATTTCTTTACTTTTTTAGTTTACCGTGATCAAAGTTAAGTCGTTGGATAATGGCAGTATGAATTATGTTTCGCGCTAAGACGCAAAGGCGCGAAGTTGAAGATTTTGATTGGGAAAATGCTATATTTTGTCAGGAATAGAAAAAATTACCTATGGACGATAATACATATCATAACCAAAACCAATCTCTGGTTTTACCCCGGGTGAATATTTTCACCATGTTCCGGCTAGGATTGTTTCAAATGGGGTTGAGTATGATGTCTATTTTGACTTTGGGGGTACTCAACCGAGTCATGATTCAGGAAATTGCCATTCCGGCTACATTGGTGGCTTTTGTGTTAGCATTGCCTTTGTTTGTGGCCCCAACCCGAATTTTATTTGGGCAAATGTCCGATGCTAGACCATTATGGGGATATCATCGCACAAGTTATGTATGGTTGGGAGCAGGAATATTTGCGATCGCTGCCTTTTGTGCGGTACAAGTAATATGGCGGTTAAATTCTGCTAATATGGGCGAAAGTTGGGTATGGACTAGCCAAACAATGGCTTGGACAGCGGTTTTAGGTTTAGTTTTCCTAGTCTACGGACTGGCCATTTGTGCTAGTGGTACGGCTTTTGCGGCTTTATTAGTTGATATTTCCGAAGCCGACAACCGTTCTCAAGTTGTCGGTATTGTTTGGTCAATGTTGATGGTAGGGATTATAGTTGGAGCTATTATCAGTTCTAGCTTATTAAACCAATTAAACGCTAATGCACCCATAGAAACTTTACAAGCTGCAATAAATCGCTTATTCCAGATTATTCCCGGTATGGTTTTTTGTTTAGCAATTGTCGCTACTTTGGGGGTAGAAAAAAAATATTCTCGTTTTTTCCATCGTTCTACTCCAGAAAACCGGGAAGATAGTATTACCTTAGGTGGTGCTTGGAAAATTTTAACAGCTAGTCCCCAAACAGGTTTGTTTTTCACTTTTTTATTAGTGATGACTATTAGCTTGTTTATGCAAGATCCTATTCTAGAACCTTACGCAGGGGAAGTGTTTAAAATGCCTTTAGCGGAAAGTACCAAACTCAACGTTTTTTATGGAACGGGCATATTAATCTCCTATGGTATCACAGGTTTTTTGATTGTGCCTCGGTTGGGTAAACGCAAAACTATAAAATTAGGCTGTGTTTTAGTCGCATTTGCGGCTTTATTACTGGGTTTTTCGGGATTATCTGCCAATCCCTTGGAACTGAAATCAACTTTAGTTTTATTTGGTTTAGCGACTGGTGTTGTCACCACTGCGGCAGTTAGTCTGATGTTAGATTTGACAATTGCTGAAGCTGCCGGTACATTTATAGGTGCTTGGGGACTTGCTCAGTCTATATCTAGAGGAATTGCCATTGTCATTGGTGGTACTATTTTAGATGTGGGGCGCAAGTTGTTACCAGATAACTTAGTATTAGCTTATGGTTTGGTATTTGCTTTAGAAGCTTTGGGAATGTTGGTATCAATTGCTTTTTTGAATCGTGTCAATGTGGCAGAATTTCAAACTAATACCAAAAAGGCTTTAGCTTCTGTTCTCGAAAGTGATTTAGATTAATGGTAATGGGTAATTGGTAATTGGTAATTGGTAATTGAAAACCAACTGACAACGGACAACGGACAACTGACTAATAACAAATGAACGACTTTTGGAATACGATTTTAGAATTTGCTGAAACCACTACTATCAGAGTAGGAAAACAGTTAATGCAGGATTTTGGCAAAGTTCAAGCTACACAAAAACCTGATGGTAGTTTAGTGACAAAATCCGATAAATGGGCAGATCAAGAAATTAGAGATGCTATTGTTTCTACTTTCTCAGGTTACGGCATTTTGAGCGAAGAAAGTGATAACGTGCTGCAAGCAGGTCAAAGTTTTCCTGATAAAGAATGGTGTTGGGTAATTGATCCTTTAGATGGTACAACTAATTTCACCAGAGGACTTCCTATTTGGTCAATTTCTCTGGGTTTACTTTATCGAGGAACGCCGATTTTTGGCTATGTTTATGTGCCACCATTAAATCAAGCCTTTTACGGGTTTTGGGCGGGTTCATCGGGCTTAACAACGCCAACGGGAGCATTTTTAAATCATCATCCTATCCATACAAGTAAAGATATTCCTAGCAAAAACCACTTTTTTAATCTTTGTTCTCGCAGTACCGGCATTATTAAACCGGATTTTCCCTGTAAAATTCGGATGTTAGGGGTTGCTAGTTATAACTTTCTGACAGTCGCAACCGGTGCGGTTTTGGGGGGAATTGAAGCCACACCAAAGGTATGGGATATTGCAGCTGCTTGGGTAATTGTTCAAGCTGCTGGTGGTACATGGTTATCTCTCAATTCTGTGTCTTTTCCATTATCGCCGGGAATGGATTATAGCGATCGCTCTTTTCCGACCATGGTTGTGAGTAATTTAGGTTTAGTCCCCATTTTTACACCATTTCTCTCTCATCTCAAACTCTAAAATGTCTAGTTTGATTTTTGGAGATTTCTGGAATTTAGTACAATCATGGTAGCTACTATGGCTAAAATCAAAATTTTACAGGACAATAGATATTATAGCTTGTTATTATGGGAATTTTAGAAGGAGTAGAAGTATAGAAATAACAAATAACAAATAACAACTAACAAAATTATGAAAGGACTTTGGCTAGAAAGTAATCAATTACAATTACGTACTGATATTCCTATTCCTGAACCACCAGCGGGGGAGGCTTTAGTGCGGGTTTTGTGTGCGGGAATTTGTAATACTGATTTGGAATTAATTAAAGGTTATTATCCCTATACTGGCATTATTGGCCATGAATTTGTTGGTGTTGTAGAACAAGGTCCAGAACATTTAATTAATCAAAGAGTAGTGGGGGAAATTAATGCTGCTTGTGGTTATTGTCGCTTTTGTCGCAGTGGACAACCTACCCATTGCGAAAATCGGACGGTTTTAGGTATTGTGAACCGTAATGGTGCTTTTGCAGAATATCTATCTTTACCTATTGAAAATTTGCATATTGTACCGGAAAATGTCTCTACAGCAGCTGCAACTTTTACAGAACCCCTGGCCGCAGCTTTGGAAATTCAACAACAAATAACATTATGTGAAGATGATCGAGTATTAGTAGTTGGAGATGGTAAACTGGGTCAATTAATAGCCCAAACTTTAGCTTTAACTGGTTGTGATTTATTAGTAGTGGGAAGACATGAAGATAAATTACTAAATTTGGCAGCGAGAGGAATTAAAACCGCTTTGGCTAATAGTGTCAAGGATAGATATTTTGATGTTTCTATTGATTGTACAGGAAATCCAGAAGGTTTTAATACTGCCCGACGGGCTTTACGTCCTCGTGGTACATTGATATTAAAAAGCACCTATGCAGGAAATCTCAGTTTAGATGCTTCTGCTTTGGTGGTAGATGAAATTACTCTCATTGGTTCTCGTTGCGGTCCTTTTGTGCCAGCGTTAGAATTATTAGGGACCAAAAAGGTAAATGTACAATCTTTAATTCAGGGTATTTATCCCCTATCTCTTGGTTTAGAAGCTGTTGAAAAAGCTAAAACTAAAGGGGTTTTAAAAGTGTTGTTAGAGATGATTTGATAGATAATTGTCAGTTATTTTGTAGCTGTATTTGATAATGTTCATTATTTCTATGATCCAGTAAGTTTAGCTTGAGTAAGGTATACTTTATGCGGGCAAGATGCCCGCACCACAAGAGTTTTATCATTAATAATTAATATCTGTACTTGATAATATCGGGAATTGCTGTAAGTGCTGTATTTGATAATGTTCATTATTTCTATGATCCAGTAGGTTCAGCTTGAGTAAGGTATACTTTATGCGGGCAAGATGCCCGCACCACAAGAGTTTTATCATTAATAATTAATATCTGTACTTGATAATATCGGGAATTGCTGTAAGTGCTGTATTTGATAATGTTCATTATTTCTATGATCCAGTAGGTTCAGCTTGAGTAAGGTATACTTTATGCGGGCAAGATGCCCGCACCACAAGAGTTTTATCATTAATAATTAATATCTGTACTTGATAATATCGGGAATTGCTGTAAGTGCTGTATTTGATAATGTTCATTATTTCTATGATCCAGTAGGTTCAGCTTGAGTAAGGTATACTTTATGCGGGCAAGATGCCCGCACCACAAGAGTTTTATCATTAATAATTAATATCTGTACTTGATAATATCGGGAATTGCTGTAAGTGCTGTATTTGATAATGTTGGGTAACATTATGTCAACCCAACCTACATATTAAATAAGGATTTAGAAGGAGAAAAAATCATGAATGTGATTGATAATCTTTACAACCAATTGCTGCTTCTGTACTAGCAATATATGGATTTACTGTACATTTAAGACGGTAATTATTGGTGAAAAATTGGCAATTATGACAGGGGATTTTGTGCATTTCTTGGGCAATTTTAACAGTTTCCTTTGTAGCTGTCCATAAATTCAAAAACACCATAATAATCATGGTCCAAGCTATGAAAAAGCAAATCGGAACTAAGAAAGGTTGTATCCCGTGAGTGAGGAAAGAGATAAAATTTAACATGACAATTGCTAAACTTGGTAAACTGAGGAGTTAAATCCCCGACTTCTGAAAAAATCGGGGGATTTGGAATTAATAAATGTTAAACTCCAGCATGACCTAATGCAATACCCGTTACCAACATTCCCAAAACCAAGAAAGGTTGGGCGCTGGCTTGATATTTGACATCATTAGCTATGGGGTCACGGAGGAAATACATATCTTGGAAAGTGATTTGGGGGATAATTAATAATACGAGAATAGCTGCATATAAATTCTCGTGAATACTGACCAAATAACCAGCAACCAAACCTTGAAATAAATCAATCATGACCACACAAATTAAGGCCGCAGTTTGTACCCCAAACATAACTGGTAATGATTGTAAACCTAATTGGCGATCGCCTTCCACACTTTTAAAATCATTAACAATGGCAATACCCAAACCTGCCAAACTATAGAACAGAGTCAGAACGACAATTTTCCAATTCAATTCACCAAATAAAGCATGACCGGCCCACCAAGGTAAAGCGATATAACTAGCGCCTAAAGCATAATTTCCTAACCAACCATTTTGTTTTAACTTTAATGGAGGTGCAGAATAGATATAAGCAATGAAAGTACCAAAAACAGACAACATTAAAACAGTAGGAAATGGATGATTTGCCCATAAATCCAAAGTATAAGCTACCCCATATCCTAATAATAGTAAAACAATGATTTGGCTAATTACTTGCTTTTCGGAAATTGCCCCGGAAGGAATAGGTCTGTAAGGTTCATTAATAGCGTCAATGTCCCGGTCATAATAATCATTGATAGTTTGAGTATAACCGGTTAATAAAGGACCAGAAAGCAGCATACAAAGGGCTGATTTGAGAACATTTTCTAGAGTCCAAGTGTAATTACCAGCAGAAGCCGCACCACAGACCACACCCCAAATTAGGGGAATCCAAGTAATCGGTTTCATCAATTGTAAGCGAATTTTCCAAATAGAAGTTTCCCCTGGACTTGCACCTTTCATTCCTAGTAATTGCCGAGTTTTGGCATTACGGTCTTCCGTTGTTGTTACTTCTTGATTTGTAGATTCTCCAACTACCCCATTTGCTTGAGGATTTGGATTAATAGAATTTGATTCGGACATAAGGTGTAATGGTAATTGGTAATTGGTAATTGGTAATTGGTAATAGGCAAAATTGGTTGTATCAATTTCTTTTACCTATTACCCATAACCTAAAAAGAAATTATCAAATAACTGTTTTGAAACTTTGCCCCAGTCACAGGTTTACCACTTAAAGCAGGAGGGAGGAAGATATTGCGTCTTTGATCTCCGGCTTCTACCGTGACTTCTGGACCGTACTGAGTAAGTTTAACTTGTTTTTTGTCAAAACCAGGTAAAAAGAGGCGTACTTGGCGATTATGTACATCAATTTCTATTGGTTGATTAGCTTGTAATGCTTGCTCAACAAAATTGGGTAAAGCATTAATTAGAGGTTGCCATTCACCATTAGATACATCAGGAACTATACTCACAGGTAGAGGTGCAAATTCCGAGGTTAGATGAGTATTTTCCCCTCCAGCTACTAAAATTAACCCACCAATAGTTAGACCAACTTGTTGAGCGCTTCCCCAAAGATAGCGCGAATTTGCCACATCAATTGAGTCTGATGTTGTCACCAGAAAAGCAGCGACACGCTGGGGATTAGCCACAGCGGCTTTACCTTGTTCGAGAAAACCATTAACTTGGTTAGTAGGTTGAGCGAAATTATCAGCAGTCCAATTAACATTAAAAAGACTACTAATTAAAGGTTGAAGAAAGGGAGATTCTGTAATTGTTTTCCCCAAATCAGAGTTAATAAACAATTGCCGAAATCGTCTCACGTACCAACTCAAAGATTCTGGCATTCCTAACATTCGCAAGGTGGAATCATCTCCGGTGCCATCATAGATAATCGCGTCATATTTGCCACTGGCATCATATTCACGCAGGGCATTGAGCGCGAGAGCGTGATCCATACCTGGTAATGCTACTAATTCTTGCCCGTAAACTTCTTTAAAAATCGGTGTACGCAGGTATTGAGCCTCTAGTTTTTTCATCTCGTCCCAATTGCGTTCTAGCAGTACAGATGCTGTAAACTGTACTGCTTGGAGATTGGGAGAGATTTCCTGGGGGTCAGGAGTCAGAGCCGTATTGAGTAGAATTGGCAATGTTGGATCTGCTAGTCCTGCTAAGAGTACCCTTTTACCTTGTGTTGCCAAACTAATGGCTGCGGCGATCGCTATCTTACTGCGATAGATGCCGTTTTTGCCCAAAAATGTCAGTATCAAGGCCATTACTCAATTTCCAAATCGCCTATCTTGTCAATTACAACTTAGCACTCAACCAATCTTTTTAGCTTCTGCTGTGAGTTATTTTGATTAAGCTGGTTTGATTTCATCGGCAAAAAACCAGGTAGAGAAGTTATCGTCAAACTTCACCACCACGCCAATTCCTGCCCCGTCAGTGACTTTGTAGCCTTCGATAATGCCGATTTTTCCCAGTTTTTGAGCGATAGTAGAGGATACCCGGTCGCGCAAACGAATCACTTTAACTTTTTGTCCAATTTCCATGATCTAGTTAACATCCAATAATCTCAATCTCAGTGTAGCGGAATCTGGCACTCTATTTTCACCCTCTATAGTTTAAAATTAAATCAGTAAGCAAGTAGGTATACTCTTATGTTTGTTACAGCCCAGCAGCTAGAACAACAAATGCCGGATGCCACTCGTTTGTTAAGTGATGAACCGGAAATGGAAAGTTCTTTACATTATATGCAGTTACTAATACTAGTAACTAGTTTAGAATGGTTGTGGCGCGATCAAAATGATTTTTTTATTGGTGCAAATCTCACTATTTACTTTAGTCGTCAACAGTTAAAAAATCGAGAATTTCGCGGACCTGATTTCTTTTTAGTGAAAAATACGGAAAAAGTTCCTCGCACTTCTTGGGTTGTATGGGAAGAAGATGGCCGTTATCCAGATTTGATTATTGAATTACTGTCAAATAGTACAGCCAAAATTGACCGCAATTTAAAAAAAGCTCTCTATGAAACCCGCTTTCGTACTCCAGAATATTTCTGGTTTAGTCCCGAAACTTTAGAATTTACAGGTTTAAGGCTCGTAGGCAATCAATATGAAGAAATTGTTCCCAATGAACAAGGATTACTTTGGAGTGAAGTCCTAGATTTATATTTAGGTGTGGCAAATGGTCAACTTCGCTATTTTACAGCTACAGGCGAATTAGTACCAACACCGGAAGAAACAGCTACAAAAATCCAAAAAGAAGCTCTGCAACTTAAAAACCAAGCTCTGCAAGCTGAACAGGAAGCTCAAGCATCCCAGCAAAAAGCTTTGCAAGCTGAACAGGAAGCTCAAGCATCCCAGCAAAAAGCTTTGCAAGCTGAACAAGAAGCTCAAGCATCCCAGCAAAAAGCTTTGCAAGCTGAACAACAATTAGCGCATGAAAAAGACAAAGTACAACTTTTAGCAGCGCATTTATTGTCTCTGGGAATAGACGCTGATAGTTTGAAGTAACTAAATATGGAGGGGATACTAAATAAACTCTAAACCTATATAAATCAAAGGGTTGGGGTTGATAAGAAAGAAAATAGGTGCCAGGTTTTTGAAGGTAAGAGGCGCGAAAAATGTAGGGTCAGTGCCTCATGAGGTACAATTGTAGCGGGCAAGATGCCCGCACCACAAGATTTTTATCGTTAATATCTATACCTGATAATATCGGAAACTGCTGTATCTCGAAATTAATCGTAATTAATGGTGTAAAATAGCCAAATGAGTTTTTTCCTGTGTGTAACGACGGTGCTTGAAAAATGACACTTTCCCTGAAAAATAATTTACATTGGTCACAAGTACAGCGTTATTGGGAACTGCTGTATGTTTTAGTAGTGCGAACTCTGAAAGTACGCTACCGGGGTTCTTTTCTAGGGGTTTATTGGTCGCTATTGAACCCATTGATTATGACGGGGTTATATACTGCTATTTTTGGTGCTACCTTTGCATCTTATTATGGTAACTCTATTCTTAACTATATGCTGGCGGCGCTGACAGGGCTGTTAGTCATTAATTTTTTCTCCGCTTGCACGTCCCAGGCTTTAAGTAGTGTAGTCGGTAATGGTGCATTATTAAATAAAATTCAGTTGCCAGTTAGTGTTTTCCCGGTATCAATGATTGCAGCTAATGTCTTTCAATTTTCAGTGGGAGCATTTCCGTTACTGGCAATTATGACTTTAGTTAATGCCAAAAGTCTAGTCAATGTCCTAGCGTTGATATTTCCATTTATCGCACTGATTTTAGTTTCTACAGGGGTGGGGTTTTTAGTTAGTGCTTTGTATGTATTTTTTAGAGATTTACCTTATTTTTATGAATTAGTGGTATTTGTAATTTGGATTAGTAGTCCTATATTTTATCCAGCAGCTATTGTACCAAAGCAGGTTAAGCCATTTTTAGGTTTAAATCCCTTATCCCCAATTATTGAAAGTCTACGTCAGATTACATTATCAGGTGCATCACCAGATTTAGGTTTGATTTGGGGGGCTTTGCTGAGTGGTATAATTATTTTAGCTTTGGGATGGACTTGTTTTCATCTGTGGCGACATCAGTTTATGGATTTACTGTAACATGGTGAAGAGTTGATAATTAGACTGGGTAGGTCCTGATATTTTATCATTAACAAAAGATAGTAAATTATCCCCATAAAATTTATGGCTTTAACCGCACAAGAAATAGAAGCATTAATGCCAGATTGTACGGAACTACTCAGCGACGAACCAGAGATGGAAAGCTCTTTGCATTATACACAACTATTAATCTTAGTAACTTGCTTAGAATGGTTATGGCGTGATAGAGAGGATTTTTTCATTGGCGCAAATCTCAGCATCTATTATAGCCGACAACAGTTAAAAAATCGAGACTTTAGAGGACCTGATTTTTTTCTAGTCAAAGACACAGAAAAACGTCCCCGTCTGTCTTGGGTAATTTGGGAAGAAGACGGTAAATATCCTAATGTGATCATTGAACTACTTTCTGATTCTACTGCGAAAGTAGATAAGGGATTGAAAAAACAGTTATATCAAAATCAATTCCGCACTCCTGAGTATTTTTGGTTTTCACCAAATACCTTAGAATTGGTAGGGTGGAGATTAACAGACAGTGAATATAAAATTATTCCCGTATCGGAAAATGGCTGGTATTGGAGTCAAGAACTGGGATTATACTTAGGAGTTTGGGAAAATAGATTGAGGTATTTTACCGTTGCGGGAAGATTGGTACTCACACCGGAAGAAGCAAATTTAGAGGAAATGAGAAAAGCTGAAACTGAACGGGAAAGGGCTGAAACTGAACGGGAAAGGGCTGAAACTGAACGACAAAGGGCTGAGACTGAACGACAAAGGGCTGAAACTGAACGGGAAAGGGCAAATAAATTAGCAGAATATTTGCGATCGCTCGGTGTAGATCCTGATAGTATAAATTAAACTTAAGCAAAAATCAATAATATGTATTAAAATTATTCAGCATTGTCAAAATAAACCATGACGACAATGTATGATTTAGCGATTGATTTAGTAGGATAATCAGGATTAACGGAGGAATTTGATTGTCTACAGGAGGTTGTTTGAAAAGTCTAATTTAATACTTGTCTTAGGGACGATAATTCCTGGCTATACAGACAAAAACCATTTTTATGGGTTGCAAATCTACGCAGGTGGACTTTGTTTGTGTATTAGCGATTTATAATCGCCGATAGCCAGGTTGGCGTAGCCAATATCATATATCTTGAAAACAATCTCCTAGTGGCATAATTATTATATTCTGGGATGGACTTGTTTCATCTGTAGCGACATCAGTTTATGGATTTGCTGTCAATGGAAGTAATACGTTTAGATAGTGTTTCGCTGTGGAGAAGGACTCAAGAGGAATTTTCCTATGATTTGAAAAAAACGCTCCTATCTGTGGTAGAGGGTAAATATCGCCAACCTGCGAAAAAGTTAGTGTTAAATAATGTTAACCTAGTAGTTGACAAGGGCGAAAAAATAGGTATAATTGGTGCGAATGGTTCTGGTAAGTCCACGCTGTTAAAGATAATTTCTGGTATTCTTAAGCCTACAGTTGGTAATGTCAGGGTTAGGGGTCAGGTCGCACCTTTAATTGAACTGGGAGCAGGTTTTGATCCAGATATTTCGGTGATGGACAATATACTTCTCTATGGCGTATTATTGGGTTTTTCTAGGACTGAAATGAAAGCAAGAGCGCGTTCTATTTTGGAGTTTGCTGAATTAGAAGATTATGCTTTAGTTCCAGTTAAGGGTTTATCTTCGGGTATGGTGGCTCGTTTGGGTTTTGCTATTGCAACTGATGTCCAGCCGGATATTTTGATTTTAGATGAGGTATTGTCGGTGGGAGATGAGGGTTTTAAGAACAAGTGCAAGCAAAGGATGGATCAGTTTTGGGATGATGATGCTACGGTTTTAGTTGTTTCTCATGATTTAGAGTTTGTCAGCACATCCTGTAAAAAAGCGATTTATTTAAGTCAAGGAAATATTAAATTTGCTGGTGATTCACAGGAGGTGGTAGATTTCTATTTAGAAACTGTTAAACAATCTGAAATGGTGACTTATTGAGGGTAGATATGGAAAGGTTTAAAGATGGAAGCTAAGGCTATAAACTTAAAAGAACTGTATGAACGAGATTATTTATTGTGGTTAGAGGAGAATGTTAGATTATTGAGCGATCGCCAATTACAAGAGTATAGATATAGTTAATTATCATTTATAAAAATTGTCAGCTGCTAGGAATTATCACTTAAATAGGATATATGACAATGATTACAGCACAACTAGATGAAGATGTACTCTACCCTGACAGTGATGGTAAACCAATGGCGGATAATACGGAACAATATAAATGGATTGTTATTATTAAGGAAAATTTAGAAATTTTGTTTGCTGATGTAAATAATGTTTTTATAGCTGCTGATTTATTATGGTATCCAGTACGTTCTAAAGTGATTACACCAACTGCACCTGATGTTATGGTAGTATTTGGCAGACCTAAAGGTAAACGTAGATCTTATCGTCAATGGAGAGAGGAGAATATACCACCCCAAGTAGTGTTTGAAATTCTTTCAACTAGTAACAACGATGATGAAATGCAGCGTAAGCTAGAATTTTATCAGCAATATGGAGTACAGGAGTATTACATATATGAGCCTGAATCCTATGAAATTGAAGGTTGGATCAATAATAATGGCTCTTTGGTACAACTTGAACAGATTAATGGTTGGATTAGTCCCCGGTTAGGAATAAAATTTGATACATCTCAAGGAGAATTAATTATTTATCGTCCTGACGGAGAAAGGTTTTTAACTCCTGTACAATTAAGAAAGGAGTTAGAAGCACAGCGTGAATCTACTGATATAGAACGTCAAAGGGCTAATGAAGCGGAAGCTAAACTGTCTATATTAGCTCAAAAGTTGAGAGAGTTAAATATTGACCCTGATAGTTTATGAATAATGATCACTAATAATGATATTATTTTCTGGATTAGAGAAAACACAATGATATGACTCAACAGGAGAAAATTCACAATGGAGTCTGTGGACAACTTGCAGAAAAAACAACCCCCAACTAATTTCCGTTGTTATTGAAAACAATGAAGATGGTTATTTAGCTAGAATACCTGGTATTCTAGGTGCTTTTGCGGAAGAGGATACTCTTGAAGATGCTATGTTTAATTGTATTGATGTTTTTAAAATGATTATTGATTATAAAAAGGAGGAAGATAAACCAATTTGGAAACTATAGAAATTTCTGATTTGATTAAATTATTTGACATAATAGGCAATAACCAGTTATCATACAAAGTAATTAAGGAGAAAAATATGACTCTAGCCACTCCTATTCAAACAGAAAAAACCTATTATACCCCAGAAGAATATCTGGAGTTAGAAAGTGAATCTGAAAGCAAAAATGAATACTTAAATGGGCAAATTATCGCCATGACTGGGGGAACAACAAATCATAATAAATTAGCAGGACAAATTTATGCTTTTCTTTTGTTTAATTTAGGTAATAAAGGTTATGAAGTATATATAGGAGATGTAAAATTATGGATTGAAGCATCTAATCGTTATACTTATCCTGATGTGATGGTAGTGGAAGGTAAAGCGAGTTATCAAGGTAAAACTCAAAATGTTATTACTAATCCGCTTGTGATTATTGAAGTCTTATCAAAATCCACAGCTAACTATGATCAAGGGGATAAATTTGATGCTTATCGGACGATTCCCAGTTTTCAAGAATATGTTTTAATTTCCCAGACTGAATATTATATTAAACAGTTTGTGAAAAATGAACAAGGTAAATGGCTATTAACTGATTATCGAGGAGAATCAGAAGTTTTAAAGTTGGAATCTGTGGATTTTGAGATGAGTTTAAAAGCACTTTATCAGTACATTGATTTTAGTCAAGGTGAAGATTAGAAAAGATAAACAATTAAAGATTAATTTGTGCAACAACAGGGTACTTCCCGATTTTTACAAAACTAAACATATCTCGATTTTATTGTGTCGCCTTACTTAATTATAGCCGTTCCCATTCGAGTGAGGTACAAGCAGTAATAATTGAACGCAGATGGACGCAGATAAACGCAGATAATTTTGTACTTCATTAGACTGGAAAACGCTATATCCTATTTTCTCGCTTTTTTACAAAGAAATCCATACTCGATTTGAGGTATAAAAAATGGCAGCAATAAAGCACTTGGACATAATAAACTATAATACTATTGAATTTCCCTTTGCTAAGATTATTCAGGAAATATTCGGTTTACCCTTAGAAAAACTACATGAGTTAGAAGAATACCCTCTTTTTACTCGTGCAAGCGATCAATTAACAGTTTTTCATCGCAAATTTTATGATGCTTTTAATAGTAGTTTAAAAGATATGTATTTATCATTTCTTCAAAATGTGATTCATCCTTATGTAGGTGATGATTTAGCTTATCAAAAAGTACCCACCTTTAGGGTAGGTTTTCCTAATAATGTCTGGGTAGGTGAATATCATCGAGATAGTTGGTATGGACATCCCCATGAAGAACTAAATTTTTTAGTACCTTTTACTGATATGTATGGTTCAAAATCTCTATATATTGAATCAGAATCTTCTAAGGGAGATTTTCAACCTCAGGATATTAAATATGGTCAGATATTACATTTTGATCATACCGGATGTACTCATGGTAATGAGATTAATAAAGAAGGGACAACTCATGTAAGTTTTGATTTTAGAGTCATACCTTACCGCCATTATAATGATGATGTGAGTGCTAAATCTATCAATACTGGGATGGAATTTAAAATAGGTGGATATTTTGATTTAATGCAGTTTTAACTACTTATAGATGAAGTTATTGAAGTTATTTATGAAAATTTGCCTTTTAGGAAGTACAGGTATAATTGGTAGTGATTTAGCTTTGCAGTTATCCCACCTGTCCACAGTGGAATTAGTGTCTTTATCTTCTTCTGATTTAGACCTATATTCTTATTTACAAGAATTAGAAACTGTATTAAGGGAAATTCAACCACAAATCATCATTAATGCAGTTGGTTTTACCAACATTGACGCAATCGCTAATCACCAAAATAAAGGTTTTTTTCTCAATTGTCTGCTTCCCCATATATTGGGAGAGTTTTGTGATCGCCACTCTATCCAATTGATTCATTTTTCGTCAGACAATGTTTTTGATGGTGCGAAAAATAGTTACTATATCGAAGAGGATCAATTATCACCGATTAATTACTATGGTTGGACAAAAGCTCACACTGACCTGCTTTTATTACAGTATTTTCCCCATCATTCAACCATTTTCCGAATTTCTGGTATTTATTCCCAGAACCGAAAAAACTTTTTTACATCTTTTCTCCATCGTCTAGCTACACAAAAGCAGTTAGAAGTGGTAAATGATATTATAGTCGCGCCTACTCCTAGTAGATTAGTAGCAAAATTAATTACAGAATTGATTAATAATCAGAAATTATTTTCTCTCAGAGGTATTTATCATTTAACACCAAAAGGTAGCTCCTCCTGGTTTGATTTTGCTAACACTATAGTTAGTGCTTTACAGCTTTCTGACAAGTCAATTTCTCCGGTAAGTATTGAGAGTTATTCTACTACAGTCAAACGTCCTCGCAACTGTTTGCTTCTTTCCCAAAAATTAGAACAAGAAACAGGTCTAGTTTTACCTCACTGGGAAGACGAGTTTCGGGAGTTTATTACAGCGGATGGTCTTCAATCTTTAATTAAGCAGTATTTTTAGGTTTATAAAAACTATGGGTATTTTTTTGGAAACAGTAAAAAAAATAGTAATAAAAGCTTTAATAACTTTAGAAAAAAAGCTGATTATCCCCTGTAAAATACAATATTTTGCCATAGATTCAGCGATTGTTGAAGAGGTGATTTATGATAAAAATACTCATGGATTTACCTCCTGTGTTTTGTTTTGTCATTATAATAAACATGGCTTAATTTTAGAACAAGTAAAAGAACTTTGTTTATTTTTTCAATCTCAAAGAATAGATGTAATATTTGTCACCACTAAAGTATCTTCAGAAGCTAGACTGTGGCTAGAGAAAAATCTCTCAGCCCTCATCATCAGAAAAAATTTCGGTCGGGATTTTGGAGCTTGGAAAGATAGTATTTCCTTTTTAAAGAAAAGGGCTTTATTTAGTAACTGTTCTCAGTTATATTTAATTAATGATAGTATTTTATTACTTGAAAATAACCTGCGAAATGGTCACTTTCAAGCTGAATTTGTGGATGATAATAATAGTGATATGATTGGTTTAACTGAATCCTGGCAAAAGGCCTATCATTTGCAATCTTATTGCCTCAAATTTAATCAAAAAGTTACCCAATCTGAATGTTTTTCTAATTATTGGGACAATTATTATTTAATTAACTCGCGCAGATTTTCTATTGAAAATGGTGAGATTGGACTGACACAAATGGTGTTAAAAAATGGATATAAATTAAAAAGTTTATATCCATTATCAGATATATTAAAAACAGAAAATTTAGAAAGGTTTTTATCTATTGTTGAGGATTTACCTCTCCCAGAATTTAGCGAAACTAGGGAAAGGTTATTTGATGAATTATTTTTACTGGATTTTAACGATATTAATCCTTCTCACCGTTTGTGGCCATTAATTGTATTAGCTGGTTGTCCAGTTTTGAAAAGGGATCTAATTGAAAAAAATCCAGATGGACTGCTTTCTATGAAGTATTTTATGTATTTTATGGAAAAATTTATTGACAATGATCAGACTAAAGAGTTGTTGCAGTCCTCTCTCTTGCATATTAAATATCAATCTCTTTAGGAAAATCAAGACTGACAGACTAAGGAAAATGAATGGAATTAGGGGCAACTTTCTGGTAAAGTAGAGGATGATATAACTAATCCTAGTCAAAATCAAACCGAGGTAAAAATAATGGAACTATATACAATTATTCAACAACAATATAATTCTGTTCTTAAATGTCCAGTCTGTGGATATGAACATATTTTTGAACATTTAGTCAGCTACTCAGGTAATCAATTACATAAAGACTACATTAAGTGTAGTTCTTGCGGATTAGTTTTTTCCCATCCACTCACCGTCCCAGATTATACTGATAGTCACTCTAGTGATCTTGCTGGTTATTATGGCTATCAATCTTATGTAGATATCGGTGCGGGGATAGAATCCATGATTCGTCCTTTAATTGCATTACTTACTAATTCTATTCCTAACCTAGATAATTTTTTGGATGTGGGTTGTGGTTTTGGCTATTCTGTCAAATTTGCTAGTAGTTTAATGGGCGCAAATGCTATCGGCTACGAACCAGGGGAATACGGAAAAATCGGTTCAAAAGTGATGGATGTGAACATTATTAATGAATATTTCTCATCAAACTCATCCCCAGAAAAATATACTGTAATTTTTTCATCAGAAGTGATTGAGCATATTCCATATCCCTATGATTATCTTCAGACTTTATGTAATAATTTACAACCTGAAGGGATTGCTGTTTTAACTACACCTAATAATCAATATTTACATGAGTGTTTAGATAAAAAAGATAATTCAGATATCAAAGCTATGGCTTTACTAAATCCTGGACAGCATCTTTGTTTATTTAATCGAGAATCGATAATATTTTTATTAAAAAAATGTGGTATTTCTCAATATAAAATTTTTGAAGAAGATGCTAGTTTAATTATTTATTTTAGTCATCATAGAGATTTAAAAAACTTTAATTTTGTTACTAATGATGAAGCTAGAAGCTGTTATTTAAAATTTCTATTTCTTCTACTTAAAAATGATAAAAATCATACAAAAAACCAGCTAGTAACTATTATAAATAAAATTTTACCTGGTTTTATAAAAAATAATAATCACAATTATCGGGACAAACTTATCACTCGTTTTCAGTTAGGTACTGCTTATCGTTTGATGAGAGAACTAACTAATGATGGTGATTTTAAAAATGCTAAGGAAATTCAACAAAAGTATGAACTTCTTTATCAAGAATGTTTTGATATTACTGTTAATCAGGCTTTAGCTTCTATTGATCCTCATGATATCCTTGAATGTGCCAACCCACTATCTATTTTAGAACTGTTTACACAACGAAAAGTCAGTTTTAATCTTTACGCGTTTTTATTTTATAAGACTAATCTTACTCTCAATGATGGTAAAGAAGATCTACAGAGTAATCTTTTGTTATTGATAGACGCTGGAAAAAAAGCCACTGCCATTTTAGCATCTTTATTTGTCAGTTTAAAAGATAATCCCTTAGCTCTGACATGGTTTTGCGAGTATTTTCGATTATATCCGCGATTTTGCTTTGGATTAGCAATCTTACACATACACGCAAATAGAGGAGCAGAAGCTTTAGCTATCTTGGAACAATTATTAGTTATGATTGCTCAGGATTCTTTGGAGATTGATTCTAGACTGATACCCGATTGTCTTTTACAAAAGTCTGTGATCTTTCTACGCGATCGCGATCTAATCAATTTCTCTGCTTGTACTCAGGAGCTGACTACAAACTATCCTCAATTTTCTGCTTCTAGTGGATTACTAGCTGAACTTATTCAGAAAGCAGAAGAATTTTCTATTTAACTATCATATTAAAGCTATGCAATCAAAAGTAGCCGCTTATATAACTTGTTATCAAGATCAAGAATCCGCTAATAGGTGTATTCAAGCTATTGAAGCCCAATCAATTAAAGTTATAGCTATATATATAGTAGATAACTCTGAAAAACCATTACTACTTCATAGTAATAGGAATCTATTATTAATTCATCACTATCCCCAGAATATTGGAATTTCCGAAGGTTTAGTAAAAGCATTAGCATGGGCTATTGATCAAAAATATGATTTTCTATGGACATTTGATCAAGATAGTATTCCTACACCAAATTGCTTAGAGATTTTACTCAAAACCTATTATCAATTATTTCAAAAACATAATTACAAAATTGGTATTATCGCTCCTACTCCTTGTGACGCTAGATCCTGTAAAATTATAGAAGGTGCAATTTTTGATTATGATCATTTCATAGGAGTTAAACATGATAGTAATGTTGATTTTTATGAATGTGATTCACCAATAACTTCTGGATCTTTAATTTCTTTAGCGGCTGCTCAAACTATTTCTCCTCCTTGTGCTGACTTGTTTATTGATGGTGTTGATTTTGATTATGGTTTAAGACTTACAAAAAAAGGTTTTCATAATTTGATTGTCACTCAAGCAATTATGTACCATAATTTTGGCAATCCTGTAGAAGTAAAATTTTTTCATAAAAAACGTTATCTACAAAAATACTCAGCTTTACGCCATTATTATATATGTCGGAATCATACTTATTTAGAAACCAGATTTTCACAAGGTTATTATCGTTTGACTAGTTTCTTTAAAAGAATCAAATATATGAATTTTACTATTTTAAAAATAATGCTATATGATTCTGAAGATAAACAATTAAAAATATGGGCTTGTCTATTAGGAACTTATCATGGCTTCATAGGTAAACTTGGTAAGACTTGGTAATTAATATCCTCATTACACAACGTTTAAATATTTGTTCTAAAATAATTATTTTAAAAGAAACTTATTATGATATATTTTTTAACAGTTAACTATTACTCGACCAATCTAATAACTAAATTAATAGGTTCTCTGCCATCTTGTTCAGATAGTAACTATCAAGTTATTATCATTAATAATTCACCTGATGATAATTCAATTAATAAACTTAAAAATCAATCAACAATAATTATTGAAGCAGAAAAAAATCTTGGTTTTGCTAGTGCTTGTAATTTAGGTCTACAATGGATTTACAATCAAGATAAACAAGCAATTGTTTGGATAATTAATCCAGATGCTTATTTACCAGGAAATACTTTAGAACAAGCTCAATTATTTTTCGATTCACATCCAGAATTATCAATTTTAGGGACAATTATTTATACTCCTGAAAACAAAATATGGTTTGCTGGTGGTCAGTTTATTCCTGAAAATGGCGCGATTTTAGAAGTAGATTTATTAACTAATACAGATACAGATTATACTAATTGTGATTGGGTTTCAGGTTGTAGTTTAATAATTAATTTAAAGAATTTTTCTGAATGTCCTTTATTTGATTATGCTTATTTCCTATATTATGAGGATTTTGATTTTTGCAGACATTATGCTAATCAAGGACATTTAATAGGCATTACTAAAAAGTTTAGTGTCATACATCAACCATCATCAATCACTAATAGAAATATGTTTAATAAAATTAGGTATAGTACCTATAGTTATTTATTAACATTAGAAAAATATACTAATATACAAATTATAATATTAAGACTTAGCAGACTGATTCTTTTTGCTATTATCCTTTTTCCAACTCAGCCTAAAATAGCATTTGGCAAAATTTATGGTATATATGATTATGTTAGAAATAACCGAAAGAATAATAGTTGATATTATAAGAAAATGCAATTACTGATTAATCTTTCATTTTTACTGACCAAACCTACAGGTATTAGCACTTATGCGTTTAATCTTATACCTCATTTAACATCTCTCAATCCTACACTATTAACATCAGAAAAATACCCTAATTATAACTGCTATTCAGTCCCCAATAATCTTACCCCTGCTGATGGTACAAAAGGACATTTAAACCGCTTAATTTGGACACAATTCCAACTCCCAAAAATCTATCAAAAGCTGAAATCTCAACTTTTATTTTCCCCTATCCCCGAAGCACCTTTATACACTAACTGTCGTTTTATTGTCATGTCCCACGATATGATCCCATTACGCTTTCCGAAACGGTTTTCACCGCTGACACCATATCATCTTTACTATGTTCCCCAAGTTCTTAACCAAGCACAACACATTATTTGTAATTCCTACGCAACAGCTAAAGATTTAGTTGATTTTTTCCATATTCCTAGTAATAAAATCACACCAATTCCCCTAGCTTATGATTCCTCACATTTCCAATTTCTCAACCTCCCCACCCGCAATTACTTCCTATATATCGGTCGTCAAGATCCTTACAAAAACCTGCAAAGATTAATTACCGCTTTTTCTGCACTACCTAACAGAAATGACTATGAACTATGGTTAGCTGGTCCCTACGATAAACGTTATTCCCCATTGTTAGAAATCCAAACTCAAGAATTAGGCATAAATCATTTAGTAAAATTCCTTAACTATGTACCTTACGACGAATTACCAATAATAATTAATCAAGCAATTGCGCTAGTTTTCCCCACACTTTGGGAAGGTTTTGGTTTACCTGTTTTAGAAGCTATGGCTTGTGGTACTCCCGTTATTACTTCTAATATTTCCTCGCTTCCAGAAGTTGCGGGAGATGGGGCTATTTTAATTAATCCCTATCATATAGAAGAAATTACAGCAGCAATGAAAATGATCATTAATGATTCAGAAACTAGAAAACAACTTTCAGAACAAGGTTTAAAAAGAGTAAATCAATTTAGTTGGGAAAAAACGGGACTGGCCACAGTTGAGGTTTTGAAACAATATCTTTGAGGATATCTCACATTCAAATGATACAGCAAGTTTAACTTGAGTGAGGTACACTTTGTGCGGGCAAGATGCCCGCACTACAAGATTTTTATCATTAATATATGTACCTCATAACACCGGGAAGTGCTGTATCATAAAATTATGATAAACTAGGAGAAGAAAAAAAACTAAATCTTGAAATACAAATGATTTTTAACTCATATTCACACAAAAACAATGGCAAAAGATGTTTTTCACCAACAGGTAAAAAATGCTTTAATAAAAGAAGGATGGAATATTACCCATGACCCCTTGACGATTCGCATTAGTGAAGCAGTCAAACTCCAAATTGATTTAGCCGCAGAAACCACCATAGCCGCAGAAAGGGACTCAGAAAAAATTGCTGTAGAAATTAAAAGCTTTATTGGAGATTCAGATATCAGTAGTTTCCATACAGCATTAGGTCAATATCTTAACTATAGCCAAGCACTTGAAGAACAAGAACCAAACCGAATTGTTTACTTAGCCATTCCTTTTGAGACTTATTACGACTTTTTTCAACTTCCATTTATCCAACGAATGCTACAGCGATATCAAGTCAAGCTGATAATTTATGATCCCAAACAGGAGGAAGTTCGACAATGGATAAAATAGAAAAGTATAGACAATTTATCACACAAATTTTAACAGAACACGCCCAGATTTGTACCACCAATGATACAGTCAAAGCACAACTAATATTTGATAGTGAACATGACCATTACCAACTCAATTATATCGGATGGCAAGGGGATAAACGAGTGTTTGGACCAGTGATGCACTTTGACATTGAAGACGGCAAAATTTGGATTCAGTACAACGGAACTGAGGAATCTATAGCTGAAAGATTAGTGCAAATGGGTGTACCAAATTCAGATATTGTTCTTGGTTTTCATTCTGCTTTTAAACGGCAATTTACACCTTATGCAGTGCAGTAAGGGAAGGTTTGTAACATTCTACGCGCTAAAAATGAGAAATGCCATTACTCACTAATCTTTCATTCTGACTTTAACAGTCAAGATGTTACGGTTTTTTCTGGCAGAAATAGCAAAACATAATTATATTAATTACAGTTCTCTTATTTAATGGACTGATTATGACCACATTAGCAGCAGCAAATCCCTATTTACAAGGGAATTTTGCACCCATAAACACGGAAATTACCACTGATACCTTAGAAGTAATTGGAGAATTACCTCCAGAATTATCAGGGATGTTTGTCCGTAATGGTCCCAACCCCCAACGAAATCCCATTGGTCAATATCACTGGTTTGATGGTGATGGAATGTTGCATGGTGTACAGCTTCATCATGGTAAAGCTACTTACAAAAATCGTTATGTGAGAACGAAGGGATGGAATATTGAACATGAAGCGGGTAAGGCTATATGGACTGGAATGTTAGAACCACCACAATTAGACAACCCCCACGGTATTAGTAAAAATACTGCTAATACAGCCCTTGTATGGCATAATAAACAACTTTTAGCATTATGGGAAGGAGGTGCGCCCCATCATATTAGTATTCCTGATTTAGAGACTATTGGAGAATACACTTATAATGATAAACTAGTTTCTGCTTTTACTGCCCATCCCAAGGTAGATCCAGTGACAGGGGAAATGATGTTTTTTGGTTACGGTTTTAGACCGCCTTATCTACAATATGGCATAGTTTCTGCCCAAAGTGAGCTATTATCAACAGTACCAATAGAAATACCAATGGCTGTAATGATGCACGATTTCGCCATTACGGAAAATTATAGCATTTTCATGGATTTACCTCTCACATTTAGCGTGGAACGAATGCAGCGGGGAGAACCAATGTTAATGTTTGAAAAAGATCGTCCCAGTCGCTTTGGTATCATACCTCGTCATGGTGACAACAGCAATATTCGCTGGTTTGAATGTCCTTCTTGCTATGTCTTCCACACCCTCAACGCTTACGAAGCTGGAGACGAGGTGGTACTTATTGCTTGTCGCATGAATTCTACTAATGTCCTTATTTCTAATGATACATACAGTGATCCCCTAGAAGGTATCCCTTTTTTACACCGTTGGCGCTTTAACCTTTCCACGGGTAGAGTCACGGAAGAACAATTAGATGATGTACCTGGAGAATTTCCCCGTGTTAATGAAAACCTGTTAGGTAGAAAAAATCAGTATGGCTACGTGGGAAAAATAGTATATTCTCAAAATCCTTTATTTGAGGGTGTCATTAAATACGACTTTGAAAAGGGTACATCCCAAACCCATGAATTTGGTAAAAATCGTCATGGTGGAGAATCAGTATTTGTACCATCTCCTAATGCTACTGCTGAAGATGCAGGATGGTTGATGACATTTGTTTATGATGAAAATTCCCAAAGGTCGGAACTCTTAGTTATTAATGCTGAAGATATGACCAGCGAACCCATAGCGCGGGTAATTATTCCTCAGCGTGTACCCTATGGATTTCATGGTACCTGGATATCCTATTAGGAGGATAGCAACAGGAAGGTTTTTAACTTTTTAACTAATTACGAAATATTCACTAAGGTAAGGGTGAGGTTAAGTTAGTCTTACCTTTTTTTTTGAGATTGTAAAATTATCGGTTTGTGATCATTAGACGTATAACCAGGTAGAATTTCTACCCCAAGCTGAGTTAACCTCAATGTTAAAGAAAGCCGTAATTTACCGCTCTGATTACGGATAGAACGATGTATAAGGTTGTCGGTAAATAAGACAAATTCTCCAGGTTTTAGGACTACAGGAATAGCTTTTTTTTCAATTTCATGAGGGATATCAAAAAAGTGATTACCACTAAAAGGATCTGTCATTTTTATCTGACACTTTTGAGAATCATTATGAGGTATATATTCAAAACCATTATGTTCATTAACTTCTGTCAAAGCTATATAAGCATGAATAGTTTTACCATTTCCTTGGAGTAATTTGGGATAAGAATCTTGGTGCCACAAAGGAATTAATTGTTGGGAAGGATAATTTACCCACAATTCTGAGCGCCATAATACCAAATTTTCTCCTAAATATTCAGTCAGCTTTTCTAATAAGCTTTCATTGTGACATAATTGCATGATTATGGGTGAATCTAAATGTCTTTCCATGTAAAAAGATTTTTTAAAACCTTGAAGTATGATCAGCAAAAAAGATCCAAAATCAAATTTGATTAATGATAATAATAGTTGAGTAAATAATATTTTCTTTGGAAATCTGGGCAAGACTTTATTTAAAATATGTTTTGTAATTTCCTCTAGTTCGTTGTTATCTAAATTCAGGGAACTAGGTCCCCAAATACCATCATTTTCATGATAATTAATTGTTTGTAAATTCTGCTGTTGATTGCAACCAGTCCATAATAAACTACGTTGCCATAATTGCTGTAATATTGCTTGATTTCGCGCTATTTTGGGTAATGGAATTTCTTGGTTATGACGGTCTAAGAACTTTCCGGTAATATCTTGATAATCTGGAGAAGTAGTACAAATTAGGGTACTATATGCTCCAGCTGCTGGGGAAATGCCTAAACCTAAATATTTACTAAAATGATGCCAGATAGTAATATTTGATTGCACAAAACCTGGATGAATTGCGTTAACAGTAATTTGAGAATTATTTAATCGTTGAGAAAGTTCTTGGGTTAATAGCAATAAGCAGAGTTTAGAAATGGCATAGAGGTTGAGAAAATTTAATGGTGTTTTTTTAACTAATAAATCCCAGTTAATACTAGTTGGAGATAATGCTAAATCTGAGGATATCATAATAATGCGACCTGGTGCAGATTTTTGCATTTTTTCTAATAATAAATAAGTCAATAAGAAGTGACCTAAATAATTAGTTCCCCAAATAAGTTCAAAACCTTCTTTTGTTGTACCTCTGCGGTTAAATATGCCGGCATTATTGACCAATATATGCAGGGGTAAGTTTTTACTATTGAATATTGTAACACAGTTGCGAACTGAATCTAAGGAAGCTAGATCAAGGGGTAAAAATTCCACGTTTTGATTCCCTGTCGTTTGCTGAATGTATTCTATAGCTTTTGCTGCTTTAGTTGCTAAACGACAAGCAATAAATACATGATTACCTAATTTGGCTAAACCTACAGCCGTCATTAAACCTACACCAGAATTACCACCTGTAACTAGACAAACTTGCATTATTAAACCTCTTGTAAACCTTGATTTATTATCTACATTATATAACAAAAATTGAAATTTTTTCCAGTTTTCTCCAGTCTCTAATAGATAATCTGAAAAAGTTAAGCTATTAGCAAGGAACTAACTAAAGTTAAAGTTCCCTGCGATGATTATCTCACGGAAAATGCCTCGCTGAAACGTCGAGTGATAGGTTCAACAATGAAGGTCAAAACCGATTTTTTGCGAGTGACAATTTCGGCGTTAGCAACCATTCCGGGATTAAATTCTACTTCTTTTCCGCGCACATTTAAAGAATGTTTACTTAACTTAATTCTGGTGGGAAAAACCAAACCTAATTCTTTATCAATTGTCGCATTAGGACTAATTTGTAATACTTGACCTTCAACTACACCAAATTCTTGAAAGGGAAAAGTAGCGATTTTAACTTTCGCTTTCATTCCCTGATTAATAAAGCCAATATCACGGTTAAGAACTTTTACCTCTAGGAGCATTTCTTCCCCTTCTGGTAAAATTGATAATAGTTCTTCTCCAGATTGTACTGGACCTTTAGTAGCTTTAATTTTGTAAATTGTACCAGCAAATGGGGCTTTAATAGTTTCTCCGTCTTTTTGTTTTCTAGCTTGTTCTAATTGACCAGCAACAGTGGTTAATTCTTCTTTGCGTTTGTTGATTTGGGTGAGAATTTCACTTTGACGTTCTGAGGTTAAACGGATATTTTGATTACGTGCTGTTTGATAGGCTTGTTCTGCTTGATTAATTTCTTGAATTTGAGCAGCAATGTCTTTTTCTAAAGATGTAATTTTATCTTTGGCTTCTGTGAGATTATTTTGAGTTTTTGTGATTTCATCTGCACTTCTAATCATCTCTGTCTTGGCACGATTTAATCTTTCCTGAGCCTCTAGGTAATCAACTCTGGGTAAAGCGCCTGGTTGCATTAAAGTCCGCAGATTTTCTTCTCTTTGTTGGGCAATTTGTAAATTATTATCTAACATAGAGCGCAGGCTTTTTGTATTTTCTAAGTTTTTTTGAACATTGCTAAAAGTGATTTTAGCATTGGCCAAATTTTCCTGTAAACGACTTAATCTAACTTGGGCTTGATTCATAATTGATTGTTGTCGTTTGGCTTCGGCTGCTGCTGCTGCTTGCTTGGCTTTATAGTCTAATAAACGGGAGTTTAAAAGTTCATCTTGGATGATTGTTCCCGCAGTTTTTCCTCCAGAACGTTCGGCTTGTAATCGTTGTAAATCGTCTTCGATTAATTGACTAGATTTAGCTAAACGGTTAACATCTGTTTGTTGAAAATTGGGATCACGTTGAATTAAAATTTGATCTTTAGTAACGCGATCGCCTTCTTTGACTTTTACTGCTAAAATAGAACCATTGCCCAAAGCTGTCACTGGTCTAACTTGGGTAGAAGCAATTAATTCTCCTGTTGCTGTGGCTACTTCATCAATTTCTGAAAAATGCGCCCAGGAAATTGCGCCAAATATGACAACACTAATTGTTCCTGCTAACAATCTTGTGTAAAGTGGTGGTAATTCCTGTACAGCTTTACCCAATTCATAAGACAATTTTTCTTCTGGTTTAGCAAATCGCTCTTTTGTCTGACGCGCTTGTACAGCATTTGCAGCTAGGGAAAATTTCATATTCATAATTGCTGGGGTTTGTTAGTTGTTTTTTATTGAGTTATCCCAATTTTATCTAAGGCTTATAAAACTATAACGGTATGCACTTACATGAGAAAATCTTTTCCTCCGACGGGTTTTTATATCTGGAATTAACAAAAGAACCGCTATAAATTCTCAAGGAGAAAACGCCGAACCGAACTTAATAATTTGTATGACCAATAAACAAGGACTAAATGACTAAATAACTAAATATTTAATGGTAATCTATGGGAATATAAAATACTGTTATCTATGTCACCACTTTTAACATATCCAGATCCCCGACTTCTCAAATAAATCGGGGATTTTAAAAACATGAGAGTTTTGAGAAAAATTATCTGTATTTCTTTCTACAGTTAGAAGCAATTTTCTCTACAATGTATTTTAATCAGCTAGTAGCTTACTAGCCAAGGAAATAACCAATTAACTATATGATTTACCACAGCGACGCGATTGCATCTCGCCAAGAAGGCAAATTTTCAGGTGTGGGTGGGCTTGACTTATATTACCAAAGCTGGCATCCTGGGGGGGAAGTCAGGGGAATATTAGCCATTGTACATGGGTTGGGAGGACACAGCGGACTTTACAAAACCATAGTTGAGCATTTGTTACCCAGAGAATATGCGGTTTATGCCTTCGATTTACGTGGTCATGGACGTTCATCCGGTCAAAGAGGTTACATTAATACTTGGGCTGAATTTCGTGATGATTTACAAGCTTTTCTCAAGTTAATTCAACAGCAACAACCAGGATACCCGATTTTCCTGTTGGGACATAGCTTGGGGGGAGTAATTGCATTAGATTATACTCTCCATTATGTCAAAGATCAATCTACATTAGCGGGTGTGATTGGTTTTTCACCTAGTATTGGTCAAGTAGGAGTACCACTGAGTCGCGTAGTTTTAGGTAAGTTATTTTCCCGCGTCTGGCCGCGTTTTTCCTTGCATATTGGCTTAGATTTTAGCGCGGGTTCACGAAATCAGAAAATTTTAGATTCCTATACTCAAGATAAATTACGTCATACCCTCGCTACTGCTAGGTTATCTACAGAGTTTTTTGCTACAGTAGATTGGATTCACACTCACGCGGAAAAATGGCAAGTACCACTGTTAATTTTACATGGTGGTGCTGATAGAATCGCTTTACCAGCAGGAAGTAAAATCTTTTATGAAAAGGTGAATTATCCAGATAAGTTAAGAATTGAATACCCTGGTGGTTATCATAATTTACATGATGATATTAATTATCTTGAGGTAATCACTGATTTAGTGGATTGGATGAATAAACACTAAACTGTCACAAAACCTCAATAAATCTCCACAACAATATCCCGGAATTCTCTCACAAGTCCGGGGTTGTGAAATCTCGATTTTCAAACTAATCATGAATACGAAATAGATAAAAACCAGCAAGTACCAAAATAAAAATCATAGTTGCTGAGTAGACAATTACATCTTTCACCAGAAAGGAAATCCAATCTTTTCTCAATTCTTGTTTAAACTTGAGTTCTCGTAATTTCCGCTCCAGTTCTATATCTTCTTTCTCAGGTAATCTAATGTAAGGACTAATTTCTAAATCATCAATAATCTCTTCTGTTGGCTCTGGATTTTGCCAATTATCTAATGTAGAATTAGATCCAGTAACGATGATTGGCTGATGATCCTGATTTTGATTTTTTATCTCTTTTCTAATTACCTTTTTGACAATTTTTATAATTAGAGTTTCTAAGTTTTTATCCGCCATATTGAGTGAAATTCAATTTATTTATACCATTTCCTACTCCACCAAAGTACAGATTTATCTGCGGTGAACTTCCTCACCTCTCTCCTGGTCGGAGAAAGGCTGGTCAAACCGTTATTCCCTAGCAGAGAATGAGGTTTAAATTATAGTTCACCGATAATTTCCGGCTGATTTAATTCATCAGACATTTCAATAATTGCTCTCAATACGGGCTTCATTATTGAATCTTCGTTATTTTCAAAATCTTCATAACGTCGGCGTTTAGCACGGTTTGCAACTCGCACCGTAATGCGGTAGCGATTTGAGGCCGCACTAATTAGTTCTTCAGCACGGTGCATGATTTGAGACTGAGTTGCCTCGAATTTAGAACGCTTAAGCATAATTGACGACTCTGGAGATTCTATCCCAGTTTACTCGGATTTTTGAATTTAGGATGATTTTTATTTTTTAACCAATATCCTGCGGAAATTTGCCTAATGAGAATGATCAGGCTGATAATTTGCTGTATTTGTTGGATTTGCTGTTGAAGTATCTGATTTTTTAAGTTGAGGTTCTGAATATCTTCTTGAACTAGATAAATATTATCTACTGCTGTATGTAGCACTGCATAACTAGCGCGTTCATATTCATTAAATAAATCTGCTATCAGTGTTAGAGCATCCTTGGCTTGCCATAATTTTTGAGCTAGACAAAGAAGTAGGAGGGAAATAAGAATGTTAATCAGGACAACGAGAGTTACCATTTTTTATGTTGTTTGCCACTGATTTACCATATTATATAGTCGTAACACGCCCTAATCAAATTGGACTACTGTAAAATTTTGTAGATATTACTTTTGCTGTAACTGCCATGACCGTAAACACAAGAACTATCGTTATATTTGATATAGATGGCGTTATCCGTGATGTGAGTGGGTCCTATCGTCGAGCGCTATCAGATACGGTAGAATATTTTACCGGACAAGCCTATCGTCCCACAGCAATAGACATTGACCACCTCAAATCAGAGGGAATCTGGAATAATGATTGGGAAGCCTCCTGGGAGTTAATTTGCCGTCATTTTGTCAGTCAAGGACAGGAGCGGGAACAACTATCATTAGATTATAAAGAGATTGTTACTTATTTTCAAAGCCGTTATCGAGGTACAGATCCTGAAAATTGGAATGGTTATATTTGTCATGAGTCTTTATTAGTAGAGCCTAGTTATTTTCAAGAATTAACGCAAAGTGGTATTGCTTGGGGTTTTTTTAGTGGTGCGACTCGGTTGAGTGCTAAATATGTCTTAGAAAAACGGTTGGGTTTAAAAGCTCCTGTATTAATTGCAATGGAAGATGCACCCGGTAAACCAGATCCTACGGGGCTTTTTGCTAGTATTAACCTGTTAACAAATGGTAATGATCAAAAATCAACAGTTGTGTATGTGGGAGACACAGTAGCAGATATGTATACCGTGGCCAAAGCCAAAGCTATAGATAATTCACGGACTTGGTTGAGTGTGGGAGTGTTACCTCCTCACGTTCAGGAAACAGCAGCGGGACGTGAGCATTATGCAGAAATGCTGATGAAATCTGGGGCAAATATCGTATTTAATAATGTACAAGAACTAACAATTAAGACAATTTCCAAATTAGAATCATAATTTTACATCATGTCCCAAAATGCTGTAATCAATGTTGTGTGGAAACCTCAAATTCAGTAAAAACTTTGGCTTGTTCTAAAACCAGTTCCATTGCTAGAGCTTCCATATCAGGAGGATAGCGATATTTATGCAGTATAATACTTTGCTTCAGTTCTACTTGCGTCATCAGTCCACCTGAGTTTTCCGGTTCTTAATTTGGGAAATGTTCTTATTTTAATTTCAAAAATTTATCTAAGGCTAATACCATACTTGGCGGCCAACGGCGGATATTTGTCACCCAATTTATATCTTTATAACGAATATCTAATCCATAGGCTGCTACCCAATTACTTTCGGCTTCACCTCTATTTCCTGTCACCCAATAGGCTGCTGTTAACGCGGCTCGCATATCAGCAAACCGGGGATATTTACGGACTATATTTCGCATTTCCCGAATTGCTTTTTTTATTTGATTAGTTTCATATAAAGCTAGGGCGTAATTGGCTCTAGCAAAGGCAAAATTGGGGTTGATTTCTGTGGCTTTTTGGTAATCTAAAATGGCTGCTGGCCATTGTCCTAAACCTGCTTTAGCATTACCGCGATTATTATAGCCCATGGCATCTTGGGGATCTAATTCTAACACACGATTATAATCGGCGATCGCTTCTTCCCATCTCCCTAAACCTTCCAATGCTGTGCCGCGATTTAAATAAGGATCTGTCACATTGGGAGCAAGTTCTACGGCTTTATTATAATCAGCTAATGCTGCTGTTAATTTATTTTGACTAACACGAGAATTACCACGATTACTCCATGCTCCTGCATTGCTGGGAAATTTTTCAATGATTTGTGTCCAATAAGTTTCTGCTGTGACAAAATCACCTTTATTTGTGGCTATAAAGGCCTTAGTAGCTAATTCGTCTCCTATTTGTAACTCTTCTGCGGTTATAGTTTGAGTTTGTGCCATAACGGGTGTATTCCAACTAAAAACCATTAACAAACTCAGGAAAATGCTAATTAATTTAATCATCTAAGTAAGTGATATGCAACAATATTTATATTAATAATATAACAAAGAGTGGCAAATGGCGGTTTTTTTTTACAAACCACTCCAGATCGAGAGTACCCAGATGTAATTATAAACCAGATGTAATTATAAAAAAAATAAAAAAGGTGTTAATATCTCCTTTATAATTACTGAGAATTTACTCTAAAGGAAACAAAGCAATTGTTCTATCTTCACTCCCCGCAGCCAATACTTTACCATCTGGACTAAAAGCAATTGAGTTAATTACTGAATCATGGTACTTGATACTGGAAATTTCTTCTCCACTGTCTATTGTCCATATTTTCAGTGTTTTATCTTTACTCGCACTAGCCAATATTTGACCATTGGGACTAAAAGCTAGGGAAGAAATATGATCAGAATGTCCCGATAAGGTTCTTATTTCTTGACTAGTTTCTACATCCCAAAGTTTAATAGTTTTATCTTGACTACCGCTAATTAAAGTTTTCCCGTCTGGACTAAACGCAAGGGAAGTAATTCCTCCAAACCAATCAGAATGTCCTCTTAATGTTTTGACTTGATTTTCAGCTAATACTAAAATTTTGATGGTTTTATCATGACCACCCGCACCACTAGCTAATAGTTTACCGTCGGGACTGAAAGCTACACATAAAACTTCATCTGTATGACCTTGAAAAGAGTAAATTTCTTTTCTTGTTTCTAGTGACCACATTCTTACGGTTTTATCTTTACTACCACTAGCTATCAGTTTTCCTAAGGGACTAAATGCGACAGCATACACTTTCTCTTCATGTCCGATAAATGTGAAAATTGCTAGTCCTAGATTTATGTCCCATAATTTAATTGTTTTGTCATCACTTCCACTGATCAAAAACTGACTATCTGGACTAAAAGCTATTGAATTAATTCCCCTAGACCAACCATATTCTCCATCTCCATGTCCTTCTAAAATAGAATGTTTCTTGGTTGCTAAATCCCACAATATAATGATTTTATCATCACTTCCACTTGCTAAAAGTTTACCATTTGGACTAAAGGCTACGGAGAGAACTTTATTTTTATGTGTTTTGAGATTACTAAAAAATACTAATTTTCCAGTTTTCTCATCTATTAGAGATTTGGGAGGGGTTAGTTCTAGTGTTTCTGCTGTTTCTTGATCATTATCTTTTGGTTGTAAATTTGATTCATTTTCTATCTGTAACGGGTTGAACAAAGTATTTAATCCCCCTAATACATCCAATTTTTCCCAGGATTTGTTAAGAGAATTTTCAATGGAATCCAAGTTATTAATTTGGGAAATTTCCTCTATTTTTTGGCTTGTTTCTTCCATGATTGGCTTTGGTTGTAAATTTGATTTATTTTCTACCTGTAACGGTTGTACCAAAGCTGTAAATAAATTATCTAATTCTGTTAACGCATCTAATTTTGTTAATTGTTGGGTAATCACATCAAGGATGTGATGATTTTGGGAAGTTTCAATTTCTTGCTTTTGTTTAATTTCACTTATTTCTTGGTTGTTTTCTGAAATTGTTTGATGTAATTTCTCTGTTGAGTTGTCAATTTCTGTAAATCGGGAATCAATCACTGCAATTTGTTGATTAATCTGGGAAAGTTCCCTATTTTGATTTTGTTGATTATTATTTAATTCTGTTAATTGCTGTAAATTGTTTTGATGGTCACTTTCCATAAAGGTTTCAATTTCTGTAAATCGGGAATCAATCACTGCAATTTGTTGATTAATCTGGGAAAGTTCCCTATTTTGATTTTGTTGATTATTACTTAATTCTGTTAATTGCTGTAAATTGTTTTGATGGTCACTATGGAAAGTGTCCATAAAGGTTTCAATTTCTGTAAATCGGGAATTAATCACTGCAATTTGTTGATTAATCTGGGAAAGTTCCCTATTTTGATTTTGTTGATTATTATTTAATTCTGTTAATTGCTGTAAATTGTTTTGATGGTCACTATGGAAAGTGTCCATAAAGGTTTCAATTTCTGTAAATCGGGAATTAAAGACTTGTATCTGTTGATTAAGTGATGATAATTCAGTTTTCAATTCAGCAATATTGTTTAAATATTCATCTTTTTCAAGATGGGAACTCAAGTTTTCTAGGGAAGTATCTAATTGCTGTAAACGATTATTGACAATTTGAATTTCTTGATTAACTGCGTTAAATTCTGTACTCAATTTTTGGATTGGGATTTGAATTTTCTCGTCAATAATTTGACTAATTTCTTGTTTATAAGTCTCGATTTTACCCAAACTTTGATTAATTGCAATTTCAATCTTCTGGTCAATAATTTGACTTAATTGTTGTCTCCAAGTTTCGATTTGTTCTAGTCGTTGATTATATGTATTCATGGTTTTATTTAGTTGATCAAATTCTTCATCTGTATTTTGCAAATTTGTCTGTAATTGCTCAAGTGATTGTAATTGGGAATAATGAAACTGAGGACGATTAACTAAATTTAAAGTCACACTTAAACACAAGGGAATAAACCCATAAGCTACTTGTTGCGTCACTGTAGCTACTATTATTCCTAATATTGACAACCCTAAGCATACATACTCGCTAACTTTTAGCCACTGGTGATTATTCATCTTTGCTGGTGTTACTTGTCAAGTAGTGATTATAGCATATACCCGAATTATTTAAGAAGTGAGGGATCTAGATTTTTAGATTTTTACTTTGAATCCACTTACAATAATGATAACTGCTCCTTAGATGGCTTAAAACCCATGTGTTGATAAGCTGCTTTTGTCGCTATTCTACCCCTTTGTGTTCGGCTTAAATAACCTATTTGCATTAGATACGGTTCATAAACTTCTTCAATGGTTTGGGTGTCTTCCCCGGTAGTAGCAGCAATGGTTTCTAAACCCACTGGACCACCATTAAAGTTTTCAATTATTACACTGAGCATTTTTCTGTCTGTCCAATCTAAGCCACAAGGATCAACTTGAAATAACTGTAATGCTTCTGCTGCTACAGCTTCGTTAATTTCTATTAAGAGTTTTACTTCCGCATAATCACGGACTCTTTTTAAGAGTCTGTTAGCAATTCTTGGTGTTCCCCGTGAACGTTTAGCTATTTCCGTAGCCCCATCTAAACTAACTGCGGTCTCTAATAATTCAGCAGTGCGGAGAACAATCTGAGTTAGTTCTTCAACTTCATAAAAGCGTAACTTTTGAATTAAGCCAAAGCGATCGCGTAATGGTGAAGTTAAAGCTCCGACGCGAGTTGTCGCACCTACTAAGGTAAATTTAGATAAAGGTATACTTCTAATTCTGGCGCTAGAACCCTTACCTATGGTAATATCTAGGCGGTAATCTTCCATCGCTGGATACAAGATCTCCTCTGTCATCCGGGATAGACGATGAATCTCATCTATAAATAACACATCTCCCGGTTTGAGGTTGACCAATAACCCCACAATGTCCCGTGGTCTTTCCAAAGCTGGGGCGCTGGTAATTTTGTAGTTTACTCCCATTTCTGATGCTAAAATCATGGCCATTGTGGTTTTACCTAAACCCGGAGGTCCATACAATAACAAATGATCCAAGACCTCACTTCTCGACTTGGCTGCTTTAATGGCTATATCTAAAACATCCTTTAAATCCTGTTGTCCTATGTAGTCAGCAAAACGCTGGGGACGTATACTTTCTTCTGGTTTACCTTGTTCATTAATAGCAGCTTCTGACTGTAACAGATTTTCAGCAGCAGGTACTTTGGCTGATTTCTGTGGCTGTTTTACTTCTTTGTTGGGTTCTGGAGGCTGTTTTTTGGAGGAGATAATTGCCATAATTTTCGCTAATTCAGAAGTTCAGAAATCGGGATTTAGCACCGCTAAACCTTTACAGCAGTCAGGATCTAACACCAGTATAGGATATTTACGGTTACTTTCAATCCAGTGACAATGCCAAAAAATATAAATGTTTACATAAACATTTGTATTTACTTTTTAAGGTAATTTATCTGACTTAGTAGATAAGTATTTGAGTCAAATTAATTCTCTATTTTAGAAACAAAAAATATCATAAAGTATCTGGATTTATTGTCTGTTCTCTATTGGTGGTTTCTTTATTCTCTATTGGTGGTTTCTCTATTTTAAATATACAATTTATTTTGCATCACTACTTACAGGGTTGATAGTTAGTAATTCTGAAAATTTGCAGTTTTAACCCGGAACACTAAAAGAGTAATTGATAATTATTCAGTCCTATTTTGCAATTACACCCATACCTCCTTTAGTATATTTGAGTCTGGACAAAACCCATTGGATCTTGATCCACTCTTGTCATCTATTCCCCAATTGCCTTTACAATTAAAATTCCTAGCAATTACCAGGAGCAAAAAAGTATTATGTTGTCTAAAAGAATCTTACCTTGTCTAGATGTCAAAGCTGGCAGAGTTGTCAAAGGAATTAACTTTGTTGATCTCAAGGATGCGGGTGATCCGGTAGAACTGGCCAGGGTTTATAATGAAGCTGGTGCTGATGAGTTAGTATTTCTAGATATTACAGCCACTCATGAAGACAGAAACACGATTATTGATGTGGTTTACCGGACTGCTGAACAGGTCTTCATTCCCTTGACCGTGGGTGGAGGAATTCAAACCTTAGAAAATGTTAAAGATTTATTACGAGCCGGGGCTGACAAGGTTAGTATTAATTCGGCGGCGGTCAGAAACCCAGATTTAATTAATCAAGCCAGCGATCGCTTTGGAAATCAGTGTATTGTTGTAGCTATTGACGCTAGATGCAGACCTGATACGGAGAATCCGGGCTGGGATGTATATGTTCGCGGTGGTAGAGAAAATACTGGTATAGATGCTTTAGAGTGGGCTAAAGAAGTAACAAAAAGGGGGGCTGGAGAATTATTAGTCACAAGTATGGACGCTGATGGTACTCAAGCTGGTTATGATTTGGACTTGACAAAAGCGATCGCTGATGCTGTGGAAATTCCCATCATTGCTTCTGGTGGTGCTGGAAACTGTGAACACATTCACACTGCTTTAACTCAAGGTAAAGCGGAAGCCGCACTGTTAGCATCATTGTTACATTTTGGACAACTCAGCGTAGCACAAATTAAGAATTATTTGCAAGAACGTAATGTTCCTGTTCGTCTTCCTGCTTGATATCAGATCATAGCGACCAACTACCGCCGTCGAACATCAAACACAGTTTTCTGAAAGAGTGTTAAGATAATGGTACTACTATGAAGAAATATTAAGAAATATGTTGATTCCTATTTTAATCTTTGATGTGGCGCTTGTAGCATGGTCCCTACACCTGATGGAAAAAGCTTTTGAGCATAAAGAATTTTCTTTCATGTTAGCTGGTATGATAGTGGCATTAGCCGCAGTAGCAATGCTGGTGGTCTATTTTCTAATGGGACACTGTATGAGCTATTTGTTACAAATTTCTTAATTAGATCTTAATTAAAATAGAGGTCAAAATGATTCGGTGGACTAGGAAATGATATATAGATAGTTATCATCAACAGAATTAAGAGTTATCTATAGCCATTAGAGAAATTCAATTGTTATATTAAACTAAATCACTAGTATGTTAAGGATTTAGTAACTGTGCGAGATGATTTAGAGGAATTGGATATTAGTCATGAGGAACTGCAAAAATTGACTAACTTACCTGTTAATAATAAATTAATAATTATTACCGATATTATTCAGGAATTAAGTAGACAATTGCTAAAAAAAGTTAAAGGAACAGAAAATCCAACTTTAGTTTTTGCAGGACTTTCTATTTGCGTTTTTATATATCTCTTGGTAAAATCATCATTTTGGATACCATTGATTGTATTTACCTTATGGACGGGGGGAAGTATACAAACTATATTGTATTTACTATGGAAAGGAAAAAGTAGGTTTCTCAAACAACATCAGACAAATTCTTTACGGATTTTATTAAATGATGTAGAAAGATATAATTCCGTGATTAAAGCTATAGATATTAATGACCAAATCGAGGATGCTGGTAATTTAGGAGTGAGTATACAAGAAAGAGAAAAAGTATTAGCAGCACTAGAACTAACGAGGAATGATTTAATCCGCGCTTTAAAGACTGAGAGAATTTTGCGAGAGAATAAAAGTTTTATTATTACCAATTCTGATTTATTTGCTAATAATTTAGCAGCTTTAGCCTCAATGCAAATTACAGAGGAAGCCACAGAACATGGTAAATTATTAAATGAAGCTTTACAAATTTCCTTAGATGTGCAACAGGAAATGAAAAAGTTACAGAATAAGAGTTAAAATCAAAATACAATCATTAGACAATTAATAAATTTTGGCAATGAACTGGCAAGAAATTAGAGGTAATTGGGTACTTATTCCGCGTCACCCCGTGGGGATTATCCACTTTTTAGGTGGTGCATTTGTAGCTACTTTACCACATTTGACCTATCGTTGGTTACTGGAACATCTCGCTGCTAAAGGATATGTAGTGATTGCGACACCTTTTGTAAACACATTGGATCATATAGCGATCGCCAAAAATGTATTAATTAACTTTGAACACACCCTAGAAAGGTTACAAGAATCAGGAGAAATACGGAAGATTTACCTTCCTACCTATGGAATAGGACATAGTATGGGTTGTAAACTCCATTTACTTATTGGTAGTCTTTTTTCAGTGCAACGTGCTGGTAATATTTTAATATCCTTTAATAACTTTACTGCGAATGAAGCTATACCCTTAGTAGAACAGTTAAATTCTCAATTAAATTCTCAATTAGACATTGAATTTACACCTACACCCGCAGAAACTAACCAAATAGTACAGGAAAGTTATCAAATTCGGCGGAATTTATTAATAAGATTTAATAAAGATACTCTAGATCAATCAGCAGACTTAACAAAAATTTTACAAAAACTCTTTCCCGATATGATAACAACACAAACTTTATCAGGAAATCATACTACACCTTTAGGACAAGATATTAAATGGCAACCTGGAAGTTCTTTCAGTCCTTTTGATGCTTTAGGACAATGGTTAAAACAAGAAGTTTATCGAGATTTAAATCAATTAAAACAAGTTATGCTATTCTGGTTAAATCCCCTTTCATGAGTCTGATTCAATGTTTTCAGCTTGTAAAAAGCCTTGATTCCTAGCTGAGATTTCGTGCCTCACCCTCAGAAATGCGTTGGGTTTTACTCCCCTCAAACCCAGCTCCAAAAAAGGCAAAGTTATTGTAATTGATATTTATTTAAACTGTCATTATATCTCAGGTTATTGCCATATAAATTACCCTAAATTTAAGGAAAGATTTAAAATTCCTACTCTCTGTGTCTGAAGGGACTAGACTGTGACAGGACTTACGCAAAATATCTCTCCCTAAACCCCCATTTCTCTGTGTTCTCTGTGTCTGGAGTGGTTCGTTTATTCCGTAACTCATGGGTGTCGTCCTATGTGAGACAAATACATAATTTTATTCAGTAATATCCAATGTTTGAAATATTAGTAATTGATGATGATCGCTCCGTACAAATATTTCTCAAAAGAATATTAGAAAAACAAGGTTATGAAGTGATTACTGCTAGTACCGGAGAAGAAGGAATTTTAAAAACCTTGGATTCACCTCCATCCCTAATTATATGTGATTGGATTATGCCCGGGTTGAGTGGTTTAGAAGTGTGCGATCGCGTTAAAAAAGATCCCAGATTATCTACCACATTTTTTATTTTATTAACATCTTTAGATTCAGTCGCTAATCGAGTCAGGGGATTAGATGCTGGTGCTGATGATTTCATCACCAAACCTATTGAACAAAATGAGCTACAAGCAAGGGTCAGAGCCGGTTTACGTCTACATCAATTAAGTCAGGATTTACATAGCCAAAAGCTACTTTTAGAAACAGAATTAGCCGAGGCCACAGAATATGTAAAATCCCTTTTACCTCTACCTATAAATAACCCTTTGCGGGTCAAGTTTAAATTTTTGCCATCGCGGCAACTTGGTGGGGATTGTTTTGACTATAATTGGCTTGATCCTGATTCTTTGGCCATCTATTTGTTAGATGCTGCTGGCCATGGACTGAAAGCAACTTTACCCTCTATTTCTGTATTAAATCTATTACGTTCCCGCGCTCTCAAGGATTTAAATTACTATCAACCTAGCCAGGTTTTAGCGGCTTTAAACAATACCTTTCAAATGAATTATCAAAATGATAAGTATTTGACAATTTGGTATGGAGTTTATAATCGAGTTAGTCGTCAGTTAACATACTCTAGTGCTGGCCATCCACCAGCAATTATTGTTGCTGGGAACTCCCCTATTAACACAGAAGTAAAAAGATTAAAAACTCCGGGAATGCCGGTGGGGATGTTTCCTGAAGCCAAGTATGTTGATGCTTCTTGTTATATTGAAAAATCTAGCATCCTTTATATTTTTAGTGATGGTGCTTATGAAATTACTCAACCAGATGGTACTCTTTGGAGTTTAGAAGGTTTAATTCAGATTTTCATTAGCTTACAGTATTCTGTTGAGAACCAACTTGATTATATACTGGATTATTTAATTAACTTAAACTCCAAAGAGACATTTGAGGATGATTTATCTATTCTCCAAGTCAAATTTGATTAATTAACTGGCAGAAACTAAAAGATTTTCAAATGCTTCTTGACTGGGAACAATTGTAAATTTATTATCCATACCAGTTAATTCAAATAGCATCTTAACTTGCTCATTAGTTGAACAAATAACCATCTTGATCCCAGCTGCTTCCAACATTTTAAATGTGACAACTAGAGTCCCTAAACCAAAACTATCCATAAAGGTGACACTATGACAATCAATCAACACAATTTTGATGCCACTAGCAATCACCTCTTGAATATTTTCATGAAATTCTGATGAGGTACTAGCATTAAAGTTACCGCTGATGACAACCACTTTTACCTGCTGATTCATAATATCCTAATCTTGATTTAATTTAAGAATGTTCTGATTGTGATGTTGTTATTATATACTAAATATTTAGATAATATAAAAAATATTTAGTCTATTTATTCAACAAAAACATCAAGTGTTATTTAATTAAGAATACATGAAAGTTTCTGAAAAATAAAACAAGAAACTTCAATATTTTCTGATCTATTTATCAACAGAAAATAAACTTTACATCGGACTTACCCTAGCTCGATATAGCAACTGATCATATTGCGTATAGCCTGTATAACGTACCTTAACGATCTCTCCTGGTTGTGCTGTTCCCTCCAGTAATTGATGCAATTGCGGATTATAGGGGATTTGATCACCCACAGAAGCGATCGCCCTCACACCCCAGGCCTGTAATAATGCCTCTAAAGGCTTATCTACCAAAGGTAATATTTTTACTGCTGCTAACTGGTGATCCTCCCTAGCTCTATAGGCCGCTGTTGGCCATTGTAGCAGCAGTGATTCTAATATTTGTAAACTTGACCGCTGAAATTCCTCTTGTAATAATTCCCTTTGTTGTAACATTGACAACGATATTCTTTTATGCTCATTTTGTAATTCTGTTATTTGTTGTAATAAGTCTATATTATAGTCTTCACGCTGAGTTTTTGCTGTTTTCAATGATAAACCCTGAACACCAAAAGTTTCTGCTAATTCACCCCCAGATATTTGCAAAACCTGTGATATTTTTAGTAATACCTCCACCCGCATCTGCCGAATTTTTCCCCTCCGTAACTGCAAAATTTGCCACTGGGAAACACCGGCAGCCAGACTCAAGGATTTAAAACTGGCAAAACCGACCTTTTGCATTAAATTTTGCAAATTCTGGGTGAAGTCAGCTTGGGACATGGATGACAAGGGATAAGGCATTGATAGCCATTATAACCTTTATATGACTTTATTCTTCTAGTCAACTTCCGAGCATCCAAGTAGTTTTTTTCATCTACCTGCATCCTTTGAGCATAATGACTTTTACAAAAGGCGTAATTGTATTCTAGAAGCGTATAAGCGAAAAACATATAAAAACATATAATTAGGTAATAGGCAAAAGGGTTTGAAACGGTTAATTATTCAAAATCTTGCCGATAGCATAAGGGTAATTAGAATTAGTCTTCATGAAAATATTTTTTTGGCATTCTTCCTACAGATTAATCACAACCCTGTGTTTATTGGGATTGACTGCTGCATCAGAACCAGTAAGCAAGAATCAGGATGTAGAATTAAAAATTGGCATTGTGCAGCGATTTGGGGCTAAACCCACCGACAAATTAGAATTAGCCCCCACAAAAGGCGATCGCTTAACATTGAAATTTGCCGTCGGTAATCAGCAGCAAACCTTAACTACCGACCAACCCATCCAGTTAACAACAGTCATGAGAACCTTGATCCAGCGGGAGATTAAGGAGGTATTAGTTTTGGGTGACTTCCGTACCTTTGAAACAGCCGAAGATAGCGCCAACTACTGGCGTTCCCAAGGTATAGAAGTAGAAATAGCCCAGCCAGAACGCTGGCAAGTATGGGCAAAACGGGACGTTTACAGCACTCCCTTAATTCGCCGTTTGCTATTACAAAGTATAAAAACATCTGGTGATCAAAATGCTTATTTAGCCACAAATATTCGCCAACAAGTACCAAAAATTACTTGGAATGTCAATGGTAAAAAGTACAGTCCAAATTATCTAGAAGTAAGTACAAGTAAAGATATAATTAAGGTCAAGGCAGGTAATCAAACCGAAACAACCCCCCAAAAAAACTTGAACTATGGGGGAAGAATGACTTTACAGCCCAATGCTTACGGGAATTACACCTTAGTCAATACAGTACCATTAGAAACCTATATCCGTGGAGTTTTACCCCATGAAATTGGTACAAACGCGCCAAAAGCAGCCCTAGAAGCACAAGCCATTATTGCTCGCACTTATGCCTTACGCAATGTCCGCAGATTTGCAGTAGATAACTATCAGTTATGTGCTGATACTCACTGTCAAGTTTATCAAGGACTCAGCGGAGTTGCTAAAAATACAGATCAAGCCATTGCCTCTACTAGAGGTCAGGTTCTTACTTATAAGAATGAAATAGTTGATGCTTTGTATTCTTCCACTACAGGTGGTGTAACTGCTAACTTTAGCGATATTTGGAATGGTGAAGACCGTCCGTATTTAAAACCAGTTATAGACGCTGCTAATAGTAATATTTGGAACTTGTCTAATCAGAATTTAGCAGATGATCAGAATTTCCAGAAATTTATCGCCCTGAAGGACGGATTTAATGAGAGTACATGGGATGTATTCCGTTGGCGCAGAGAAACTGATATCAATACAATTACCAAAGACTTGCAAAAATTTTTACGTGCTAAAAAAAGCCCTGACAGCAAATTCCAAACAATTCAGGCCATGTCTATCGTTCAACGCAGTCCCAGCGGCAGAATTTTAAAATTAGCTGTGAAAACAGATATCGGTATTTTTACTTTACAAAAAGATGAAGTTCGCAGTGCTTTTGCAGCACCCATTAGCACGCTTTTCTATATTGAACCTCTTAACAAAGGACAAAGGAATATTTGGGGATATGCTTTTATCGGTGGTGGCTTAGGACATGGCGTGGGTTTGAGTCAAACAGGCGCTCAGAATTTAGCCAAGTTAGGTTGGTCTAGCGCCAAGATTCTAGAATTTTATTATCCTGGCACTAAAATTAAAGGCAGTAGGTAATTGGGGAACTGGTAGAAAATCTGACTCAGTAGCCCATCCCCAATCCCCGGACTGAATTATTATTGCTAATAGCTGATAGCTATAGCTTAGTAGATGTCTTCTTCTTTATGGGTATAGATTTCAACATCAGAAGTAGGTTTAGCAACACAAGTCAAAACATATCCAGCTTCGATTTGATCATCATCTAAGAAAGACTGATCAGATTGGTCAACAGTACCGGATTTGATTTTACCCGCACAGGTTGAACAAGCGCCAGCGCGACAGGAGTAGGGTAAGTCTAATCCTTGATCTTCAGCAATATCTAGAATATATTCATCTTCGGGAACTTCAATAGTTGTGTCTAAACCTTCGGCTTCGTTGATAAGTCTCACTTTGTAAGTAGCCATTTAATTATCCTCTCTTGTGAAATCGGCAGTATAAGTTATTTTGATGCAAATCATAGGGCTATTCTCATAGAACCAGCCGCTGGTTTAAATTTGCTTCAATTCTGATACTAAGGGAAAAGTTACAATTTATAACAGAAAATCGCACCCGATTAGAAATGAAATTTATTTACAGAAGACTAATAAGTTTTTATTATCTAAAATCCTGTTTTAGATAGATGTCAAATTACATCTTGGTGAGTGGGACTGATGAAAATGCGCGGTACTGATAGAATGAGACGATATTTGTGAATGAAGTTGCTGCTATAGCTAACAACTGACTAAAATTAAAGGTAGCAAGAAATTGGGGAATTGGTAGTAACTCTGACTCAGTAGCTCCCAATCCCCGGACTCAATTCTTGTTGCTAATAGCCAGATAGCTAAGGCTTAGTAAAGGTCTTCTTCTTTGTGGGTTTGGATAGTAACATCAGAAGCAGGATAAGCAACACAAGTCAGAACATATCCAGCTTCGATTTGATCATCATCTAAGAAAGACTGATCAGATTGGTCAACTTTACCGGAAACGATTTTACCCGCACAGGTTGAACAAGCGCCAGCGCGACAGGAGTAGGGTAAGTCTAGACCAGCTTCTTCTGCTGCATCTAAAATATATACATCATCGTCAACATCAATAGTTTTGTTTAAACCTTCCTGTTCGTTGATAAGTGTCACTTTGTAAGTAGCCATTTAATTATCCTCTCTTGTGAAATCGGCTCTATAAGTTATTCTGATGCAAACAATAGGGCTATTTTGATAGAAGTAGCCGCTGGTTTAAATTTGCTTCAATTCTGATACTAAGGGAAAAGTTACAATTTATGACGGAAAATCAACCCCGATTAGAAATGAAATTTATTTACAGAAGACTAATAAGTTTTTGTTATATAAAGTCTTGACCTGGATAGATGTCAAACTGGACTTGACGAGTCAGGAATTATGATACTTATAAAATGGAGGTGTCAGACATTTCCTAATGCTGACCTGTTGATAAAATACTCATGGCATTAAACCCAAACATTGAAAACTGGTGATAAATCATGTATAATCATAGACCACCTTTATCCACAAATAGTCTGCGGGTGGGTTTAGTCGGTACCGGCTATGCTGCTAAACTTAGGGCTGAGGCATTGCGACAAGATCCGCGCAGTGATTTAATAGCTATAGCTGGTAATCCCCAAAGAACAGCCATTTTAGCCACAGAATACGCAATTGAGGCTATGAGTTCTTGGCAACAGCTAGTAGAACGGGAAGATTTGGATTTGGTGGTCTTATGCACTATTAATCAAGATCATGGCAAAATTGCCCGCGCTGCTTTGGAGAGGGGTAAGCACGTAATTGTTGAATATCCCCTGGCTTTAGATGTCAAGGAAGCCGAAGAACTAATTATTTTAGCAAAAACAGTCAATAAGCTATTGCACGTTGAACACATTGAATTATTGGGGGGTTGGCATCAAACGTTAAAACAACACTTATATCAACTGGGTGATTTGTTTTATGTTCGCCATAGTACCCTGAATCCCCAACAGCCAGCGCCGCGCAAATGGACTTATAATCATGAAATGTTTGGTTTTCCCTTAATTGGGGCTTTATCTCGATTAAATCGTCTGATTGATTTGTTTGGTGAAGTTTTTAGCGTTAACTGTCATCAACGATATTGGCAAATTGAACCAAATTATTACCAAACCTGTTTCTGTTCAGCCCAGTTGTGCTTTGACAGTGGTTTATTGGCACAGGTAGTTTATGGCAAGGGTGAAACTTTGTGGCAATCAGAACGTAAATTAGAGGTTCATGGTGAAAATGGGGGGATAATTCTCGATGGTGATACGGCAATGTTAATATTAGGCCAAGGAACGCAGTTAATTGAGGTGGGTACACGTCGGGGTTTATTTGCCAAAGATACAACTATGGTATTAGACTATTTATTTGATGCTAGTCCTTTATATATCACTCCAGAACAAAGCTTGTATGCCCTCAAGGTAGCAGATGCTACTTATAGAGCAGCAACGACTGGGTTAACTGTATTTTTAAAAGAGTAAATTAAAATTTGATGAAAACAGAAACTATAGTCATTTTATCCCAGCGGGAAATAGAAAAAATGCGTCGCGCTGGCCGCTTGGCCGCTAAATTGTTACAATATTTAGAACCTTTGGTGAAACCAGGAGTAAGTACCCTAGAATTGAATGATGAGGCGGAAAGATGGACGCAAAAGCATGGAGCAAAAAGCGCTCCTTTGGGTTATAAGGGTTATCCTAAGTCAATTTGTACTAGTGTAAATGAGGTAATTTGTCACGGTATTCCCAATGCTAAACAAATTCTCAAAGATGGGGACATTATTAATATAGACGTGACACCCATTCTGGACGGTTATCATGGTGATACATCAAAAACATTTCTGGTTGGTAGTCCTTCTCCAAAAGCCCAAAAATTAGTAGAAGTGACACAAAAGTGTCTAGAATTGGGAATCGCAGAGGTGAAACCAGGGGCGAAAATTGGGGATATTGGGGCGGCTATTCAAGAATATGCTGAGTCTTTCGGCTTTTCCGTGGTGCGGGATTTTGTCGGTCATGGAATTAGTAATGTTTTCCATACAGCACCCGATATTCCTCATTATGGCATTAGGGGTAGAGGTAAAAAACTTAGACCCGGTATGGTGTTTACTATTGAACCAATGATTAATGAAGGAACTTATGAGCCGGAAATGCTTAGTGACGGTTGGACTGCGGTAACCAAGGATCGCTTGCTTTCTGCCCAATTTGAACATACTATTGCTGTGACGGAGTCTGGGGTGGAAATTCTGACTTTACCAGAAAATTGATGATTTTTCTCACGCAGAGCTGCAGAAGACCAAAGAGAGGAGTTTGAGAAATTTTTTGGTTTTTATAGGTCAATTTACCAAGTCCAATTTTTTCTGTTAACGGATTTTGACTGTAATTTGATAGGTTTTGATGGGGGGAATATTTTTTTCCCAAGCCCGTGAATATTGGAGTTTTAGCTGGGTTGAACCGGAGTTTTGGGCTAAAAACCGAAAAACTTGATTTTCAGGTGATCCTACTAATTTGACTTTGGATTCTCCTGCTGCTGTTGGTAATGGTTCAAATACTGAATCTCCCAAGGGTTTGAGTTTTTGAGGATCATTTTTAATGATTTGCCAATTATAACCTGTTGATGGATTGGCTGATAATTTAATTATCAAAATTTTACCTTTTTCTAGGTTGATTTGTTTGTGATTGTTGCTATCGTTGATGGTTATTTCTGATTTAGAGGGCGGATTTTTGGCTGTGGTGCTAACTTGGGAAATAATACCCAAGGTAGTTAATAAGGAAAGAATTAAAAAAACTCGTTTAGTTACAGTCATGATTTCAACCTATTAATTGTCAATGTCCTCTTATCTACCTAATTTATTGGGAATTCCTTCACAACCTCCCGGAATGGTATTTCTGGTTTTTTCTCCACACCAAGCACAACAGTAGTAATGAGTAGCTGGGGACATTCTTTGTGCATTAGTGAAGTCAGCATTTTCAATAACTGCACCAGTGTGTTCCCCGGTTTCGTAGTTGGGTGGTTGAGTGCGACTGCGGGGAGATGCTTGTTCTACTAAACCATAAAATAGACGAACTCCGTTTAAATCGGTATTACTGAGATTGGCTTCATATAGTATTGTTCGGGAAAGGTTAGCTTTTACTAAGTCACAATTACTAAGATTAGCACGGACGAGATTGGCTTCACTTAAATCTGTCCAGCGTAAATCATTATCGGCTAGATCGGCACCTGCTAACATCACACCTAAGTCTATGACGCGCACTCCTTCCAAACGATCTTCAGCATAACCACCACTACCATCTAGAATAGCTCTTCCTAAACGGCGATCGCGTTGTAGGGGGGTAAGTAATTTAGAACGGGAGAGAAATCGCAGAATTTTGGCTTTACCACTACCATCTACACTACTGAATATAGCAGCAGTACGTCCTTCGGCGATCGCTCTTTCTTGCGGCCAGTCTTCTAATAATCCTTCTTCGTCCAATATTAGGTCAGAAACTCCTTGAAAGTAGGAGTCTATGGTTTGTTGTTGGGTAATGACGTTTTGCTGTACAGTTAGTAGGTTTTGTTGAATAGTTAGGTCTTTAGAAATTACATATTGTCGCCATGCTACATAAACGGCGATAATGGCAATGGCAATTTGTCCTAAAGCCCCAAACCATTCTGCTAAAGTACCAGAGGCTTCCCAATTAATTCTCTTTCCCCAAAGTAGTAGACTATGACCCAAATTAGTAAATCTGAATAAGCCAATTATTGCTACTATTACTCCTATAAAACCAACAAACACATTTCTATCTTGAGGTGAAAACCATTGTTGAATGATATCTTGCCACCAAGGGTAAAGTATCAATAGTGATAACAGCAAAGTTGCCAAAGTTCCCAAAATCCCCAGCCATGAGTTATTAATGACAATACTAATTAAAGTTATGGCCATGGACAAGCTAGTAAATAATAAAATCCTTGGGGTAATCAGGACTTGAATACGGGAATTGTCACTAAAAAAAGCAGAAATTTCTTTGAAAATATTTGTTTTCACGGAAGATTGTGCCGATACTTGTTTTTTCTCCGGTTCTACTTTTGTTAATGATTGATTACTTTCAGTAATTTCCAATTCATCTTCTTGATTTATCTGTGGGGAAGGTAGGTGGGATGAATCAGATTCATTAATAGTCATATTTTTTTCCTCCAATTAACTCACCATAAATTGAAACATAAATTGAAACATAAATTGAAACGCCGCGAAAACACTTGTATTAACAGTATTATACACTCCCGACCTTGGCTAAATGAGTTAGTGAGAAAATTTCCTGGCTGCAAAAGCAACAAATAGGTGATTTGATCACAGATCCTTGAGAATTTTTCTGTAGCATCACTCTTTGATATTTGTAAAACTGCTGATACTTGGAGCAAGCGTAAAAAAGTTTTTTAGTGAAAAGTAGGATTCAAGTCAGTAGAAGAAAGCAGAAAGCAGAAAGAGGAAAGAGGAATCATAAAAAGATAATTGATTTATGGAGGATGATTATGGTATTGTATGGGTAGTTTTTGAAAAGTTTATCGAAATCTTAATTTTAAATTTGCAGAATCAAAAAATAATTGATAATAATTAGTTGATTTTGATACTGCTTTTAAATTACAATCAGTTCCAGGATCATTATATGAGTTTTGTAGGAGCAGTATGGTAATTTGGCGAAGCTTAATTGCCTCTAGTTTAATCAGTTTGATGATAATTGGCTGTAGTGACCCGGCAAATTATTCATCTGAAAATGCTAAACAAGTTGTTCAAGAAAGCAATGTTAATCAACTGATTACAGAAGTACAAGACAGTCAAAAGGCAGAAAATTTACTAATACAAGCTAATGGTTTATTAGATGCCCGTCGTTATCAAGAAGCTTTAGTATTCTATAATCGGGTGATAGCTATTAAAAATGATAGTGCGGAAACATGGGTAAATCGGGGAAATGCTTTGATTGCTTTACAACAGTACCCAGAAGCTGTAGAATCCTATGATAAAGCCATCGCAATTCGCCCAAATAAAGATGAAGCCTGGTATAATCGTGGTAATGCTTTAACAGCTTTACAACATTACGAAGAAGCCGTAAAATCTTATGATGAAGCGATCGCTATTGACCACAATAAACATGAAGCTTGGATTAATAGAGGAATTGCGTTGACAAAATTACAGCGCTACAAAGAGGCTTTAGCATCTTACAACCAAGCAACTACTATTCGTCCTAATTTGCATCAAGTTTACTATAATAAAGCTTGCAATTATGCCTTACAAAATAATTTAGAACTGACAATTGAAAACCTCAAGAAAGCTATCGAACTTTTCCCCAAAAAATATCAACAATTGGCGAAAAATGATAGAGATTTTGATAAAGTTCGGAATGAAAAACGGTTTCAGGAGTTATTACAATAAATATGACAACTGGGGTACAAACTTATCTGTGTTTGATGTCCGATTTCTGTAATTATAACCATGGGAATGCTATAGTATTGACATATAACAGATACAGGTAAATGAGGAAATTTCCTTTAATTAATAATGAATAAGCTGGCTAATGTTTTTATCGAGGGGATAATTGCTTTTACTGTGACTAATATTGACGATATGATGATTCTACTACTATTGTTTTCGCAAATAGATAGTAATTTTCGTAAACGTCATATTTTCATTGGTCAATACCTCGGTTTTTTTGCCATTATTATGTTGAGTTTACCAGGATTTTTTGGCGGTTTATTCATACAGCGAGAATGGTTGGGATTATTAGGAATATTACCCATAGCTATTGGTATGAAACAACTGATTAATCAACAAACAGAAAGTACGGAAGTTCAGACAGTTAATCCTGATTTTCGACGGTTATTACACCCTAACCCTGTATTCTCTTTTTTCTTGAGCATTTTACACCCAAATACTTATCAGGTTGCGGCTATTACCATTGCTAATAGCGGTGACAATATTAGTGTTTATATACCTCTATTCGCGGGTCAAGATTTTGTTAGTTTAGGCATAATTATAGCTGTATTTTTAGCTATGGTAGGAGTTGGCTGTGGTATTGCTTATCTATTGACCAGTCAAGTTACTATTGGTTATATTTTAAGTCGCTATGGTCGGGCTATTATTCCCTTTATATTAATGGCCTTGGGGTTATTTATTCTGTACGACAGAGGCACATTTAAGCTACTAACTCAAATTGCTATTTAGAGATTGCTACTTTTACGGATTTTACATACAATGTAGTCTAAAAATTCATCTTAATCATGTCACAACTTCAGCGTATTACCATTAATCCCCAACAACTTCAAGAAAACCAACTTTTATTAACACCTCAACAGCAACATTATTTGCTGCGGGTGTTGCGGTTACGAGATGGTGATAAATTTATCGCTATGAATGGTATGGGTAAATGGTGGTTAACTAAGTTACAAGGAACACAAGGAGAGATTGTAGAAATACTAGAGGTAAAAACGGAATTACCTGTATCTATTACTTTAATGATGGCCTTACCAAAAGGGAATGGATTTGATGAGGTTATCCGCTGTTGTACGGAATTAGGTGTAACTTATATTGCTCCACTTTTAAGCGATCGCAGTTTATTAAATCCCAGTCCCCAAAAGCTAGAACGTTGGCGGCGCATAGCATCAGAGTCCGCTGAACAGTCAGAAAGAGCAGTGATTCCTACCATTCTAGAACCAGTAGCTTTTAAAACTGCTATAAATGAAAATACAGCCAGTCATAGTTATATCTGTGAAGCCCGTGGTGATTATCCTCACTTAAAGCAGGTGATAAATAATGCTAACACTGCAAGTGAGATCATTATTGCTATTGGACCAGAAGGGGGGTGGACAGATCAAGAGCTAGAAATAGCTGTAAGATCGGGATTTGTAGCCACTTCTCTGGGTTGTCGTATTCTCCGCGCAGTTACAGCGCCCATAGTTGCGATATCCTTAATAGCAGCAAATTTTGAATTAAGCCCTTGAAATCAGCAAAACAACATCTAATTCAACACCTAATTATTTTTACTCGTTATCCAGAACCAGGAAAAACAAAAACCCGGTTAATACCAGTTTTGGGTGATATTGGCGCTGCTAACTTGCAAAGACAGATGACTGAACAGACCATTTTGCAAGTTAAAGAATTACAAAATCTGATCAAATTATCTGTAGAAATACGTTTTACTGGTGGTAATTTAGAAAAAATGCGAAATTGGTTAGGAAATGACTGGTTATATCAATTTCAGGGTGAGGGAGATTTAGGTCAAAGAATGGAGCGATCGCTTGTAAATGCGTTTAATCAAACAGCAAAACAAGTAATTATCATTGGTACTGATTGTCCCGATTTAAACTCACAAATTTTACTAACTGCTTTTGAGAAATTGCAAGTTTTTAATCTTGTTCTAGGTCCAGCCATTGACGGTGGTTACTATTTAATTGGGTTACAAAAACCAGCAGCGGAATTATTTACAAATATCCAGTGGGGTACGGCTGAAGTATTTGCAAAAACACTAGAAATTGCGGAGAAATTGAATTTATCAATAGGTTATTTGCCATCTTTAGCAGATATTGATCGTCCAGAGGATCTTGAAAGTGAGTATGATTAGTTTCAGTTAAAAAGTAAATGATTAGAGGAGAAAATTATGATTATATTATTATGCATTGAGGGAAAAATTTGATAAAATAACCTAGAGAAAATATCAACCCCGTTTAATTTTCAAGAAACCATGTTTGAAATCCCTCCAGCATTTTCAGTATTAGGTTTACCAGTTCATGTTATGGATGATTATCCAGACTGGTTATTATATTCTTTAAAAGCAGGTAAAGGAACTCATGTAGTTACCCTTAATTCAGAAATGACCATACAAGCAGAAAAAAATCCCACCCTAGCAAATATTATTCAAAATGCTGAATTAGTAATTCCTGACGGTGCGGGAGTTGTGCTGTATTTACAGTATTTATTAGGGAAAAAAATACAACGTATTCCGGGAATTGAATTAGCAGAAAAACTGTTACAAACAGTTGCGCAAAAACAAATATCTGCGTCAATATTTTTCTATGGAGGCGCACCAGGAGTAGCCGTAAAAGCAGCAGATTTATGGAAACAAAAACTTCCGACACTAACTATATCAGGAACACATTCTGGTTATCATTCTTCAGAAGAAGAACAAGAATTATTGCAAAGCCTCAGTCAACTACAGCCACAAATAATATTTGTTGGTTTAGGAGTTCCGCGTCAAGAATTATGGATTTCTAAAAATCGCCATTTATGTCCTAACTCTATTTGGATAGGTATTGGTGGTAGTTTTGATATTTGGTCAGGAACAAAAACACGCGCTCCCAACTGGTTAGCAAATAATAACTTAGAATGGCTATATAGATTATATCAAGAACCTTGGCGTTGGCGACGGATGTTAGCCCTACCAGAGTTCGTTTTTAAATCCTTAATTTACAGCAGTTTTGGGGCAAAAGTGCTAGAAAAATGATTAATAATCTGTAGCAAGATGGATAAAAATTTGCTATTTGACAAACCTCCAAATTTGTGTAGAGAATCAACAAAATCTAAAATCCAGAATCCCGATGTGATGAACGGAATAAATGGTCATGTTGAGGATGATATAAACGGGAGCGTCCGGTTACTGGTAAAAGTGCTGGACTGATTACATAAAGTGTAGTTCTTTGTAATTTTTCTTCATGAGTACAAGCGGTCATTTGTGCTAAAGTAACAACGCGGATTTTTTCATCCGGCCAGCCTAAGCGATAGCAAATTGCTACGGGAGTCTCTGGATTATAATGTTCTAACAACTGAGTTTGTGCTTCAGTGATATGATGGACACTCAGATATAAACATAAGCTGGCCTGATGTGCTGCTAAACTGGCTAATTCTTCCCTAGCAGGAACATAAGTGCGGCCACTAATACGAGTGAGGATAATAGTTTGTACCAAACCAGGAACAGTTAACTCAATTTTCAATTTAGCTGCGGCTGCTTGAAAAGCGCTGATACCGGGAATAACTTCAAAAGGAATATTAGCTGCTGCTAATAGCTGCATTTGTTCATGAATAGCGCTATAGAGACTAGGATCACCAGAATGCAGTCTCACGACGGATTTATGGGCTACTACGGCATCAATCATCAGTGGTAAAATTTCTTCTAGAGTCCGATTTGCCGTTTTGATAATTTCCGCATCTGGACGACAAACAGCTAAAATCTGTTCAGGAATCAAAGAATCTGCAAATAAAATCACATCAGCCCTAGCCAACAACTTTTGCGCTCTAACGGTTAATAAATCGGGATCTCCCGGTCCTGCCCCCACAATATAAACTGCTGGATCTAGGGAATTTTGGTAGTCATTAACACTTAAATTACTCGTATATTCCTTCATTAACTTTGCTCTGAAAAACTCCGACAAAAAACTTTTGGCAAATCCTTCAGTACCCTTCCGGATTCACTACTTTTGAGTTGTAGAAATAGATGGTAGATGCACCCTGGTTAAGCCCTGGAGATTAATTACTCTGGGGCATTTTTTATTTTTAGTTAATCTCCTTTGAAAGAGGAAACAACATCAGGTAAAGGACGCTTGAGTACATACAGCCAAGCTAAACCAACCAGTCCTAAAAACATTCCTCCTAAACTGACCATTTGTGCCATTCGTAAAGGTCCTAGCATTAAGCTATCCATGCGTAAACCTTCAATCCAAAACCGCCCGAAGCTGTAGGCTACCGAGTAAACTAAAAATAAAGTCCCTACTTTCAAACGTGGTTTTTGAGATAAAGCCCGAAAAAACAAAGTTAGCAATAGTGCAAAAACCATGAAATTCCACAAAGATTCATAGAGAAAAGTGGGATGAAAATATTCAAAATTAACTAAATCCAAAGGACGACGTTCTGGGGGAATATACAACTTCCAAGGCAAATTAGTGGGACGGCCAAAGGCTTCCGAGTTGAAAAAATTCCCCCACCGGCCAATTGCTTGCCCTAAAATCAAAGAAGGTGCGACTAAATCAGTTAATTGCCAAAAAGATATTTGATTAAGTTTAGCAAAAATCAACGCCGCGACGACACCGCCAAGAATTGCCCCATGAATAGCAATACCTCCTTCCCAAATGGCAATGATCTTTTCTGGGTGTTGAGAATATTCTGACCATTGAAATAAGACATAATAGAGCCTAGCTGCGGGAATAGAGGCAATTACCAGCCAAATTGATAAATCATTGAGTAAATCTGGGTTAACGTGACGACGTTTGGCCAGATATTGGGAAAGGGTGACACCAATTAAGACAGCAGTGGCAATTAATAACCCATACCAGCGAATAACAATTGGTCCGAGTTTAACTATAATCGGACCGGGAGAAGTAAATTGAAACCCCAAGGGCAAAATCGAAAAATCTACTACCATGGAAAATTATCTATAGGAATATGAAATCTACAAAGACAAAGACAATAATAAAGCAATCTTGCAATAGGCAATCTTGCAAGAGGTTTTCAGCGATTTTACCTTTCTTTACACAGTTTGGTTTTATTGTGTTAACTTACTTAAGTAGGTTAGCGTTAAAAATTGTCGTTATGACAAGGGAACAGGGAACTCTTAACTGGGAAGAGGTTTTGGGCAACTTTACTTTTCGTTACTTATGTCGGTTTTTTTCCATTCACCTACTTAGTCACTAATTGCCAATCATGAAGCATGAGATGTTAGACTTAACTAAGTTATGGAAAAAAGCTGTTAGTTTATTTAATATTTAGACCTAAAATAACATTGTGATTGCTATTTATCCTGGTAGTTTTGATCCCATCACCTTGGGACACTTAGACCTAATTCAGCGTAGTAGTCGCCTGTTTGAACAGGTGATAGTTGCCGTCCTTCGCAATCCAAATAAGATACCATTATTTACAGTCGAGCAAAGATTAGAACAAATTTGTATAGCTACAAAACATTTACCAAATGTAGGAGTAGACAGTTTTGATGGTTTAACTGTAGAATATGCTCAAATGCAACAAGCACAAATTTTGTTGCGGGGGTTAAGAGCGGTATCTGATTTTGAAATTGAGCTACAAATGGCTCATACTAATAAAACACTGTCTACTCAGATTGAGACAGTTTTTCTAGCGACATCAAATGAGTATAGTTTTTTAAGTAGTAGTGTGGTAAGAGAGATTGCCCGGTTTGGTGGCTCTGTTGATCATCTTGTTCCCTCACACGTTGCCCGAGATATATACCAATGCTACAACCAAGTTCAATCTCTGCCCATGAGTCCAACCAAAACGGAAAAAATCCTACCCCACGGGAGTACGTAAAGGCAATCCCTCAAGACGGGACACTGCCAACACCTGGGGTAGATATTCAGCAAGAACTCAACCGCTTAGAGGACATAATTCTCTCTAGCATGAGGATTCCTTTAACGGGACGTACCCTAGTAGATGAAGATAAATTACTCGAACAACTTGATTTTATCCGCATATCTTTGCCGGCGGTTTTCCAGGAAGCATTAGATATTTTGGCACAAAAGGATGAAATTCTCTTAGAAGCCGAAGAATATGGACAACAGGTTGTAGACGTGGCCCAAGCCAAAAGGGCGCAAATTTTGGCTGAAAGTGATATTATCAAGCAAGCACAAAGGGAAGCTGACCAACTGCGGCGACAAGTCCAACAAGATTGTGAAGCGATGATGCAAGAAACTATCGCAGAGGTTGAGCGTAAGCGTCGCGCTTGTCAGCAAGAGTTAGAAGAAATGCGCCAAACTGCAATTGCTCAAGCTCAAGAGATTGAAGATGGTGCTGATCAATATGCTGATCATGTTTTGAGTAATATGGAACAGGATATTCAAGAAATGTTACAAATTATTACTAATGGTCGTAAACAATTACGTGGGGATAATCCACAGCGGACTGCCAATAATTCTCATAATTCTAAAAAGAGCTTTCCTAAGTCAACAACAAAATAAACAAAACTAATAATAGTTGTGGTGAATAAGGTGAATAAGGTGAATAAGGTGAATAAGGTGAATAAAATTATCAAAATCTTGCACGCAGTGAATAGTTGTAATCAGTTCACTTGAACATTATTCTTTGTAGGTTTCCGTTTCTCGTTCTAGCTTGATAGATATCATTTTTGTTTTCTGTAATGAATGGTTCTTGATATTTTATCTTCTATAATACCTCTAAAAATATGATCGCCCTGAACACATTCCTAAAAGCGATATCTAGAATAAGCTAAGGCTAACCTATGCTGTAGCCTACAGAACAAACATTAATTACAAATAATTACAAATAATTACAAATCATCTTCTACCAATTCAGCTATCTTCATGATTGATTTTCAAGTCCCAAGTTTTAAATCTTGATTTCTATGTACAGGAATAGAAATAATTTTACTTTCATCAGGTTTTTCATAAATATAGTGACTACCTGTAATTTTTTTGAGAATCCAGCCTTTTTTCTCAACAAGTTTACATAGTTTTTTCCCAGAAATTGATTTCATACTGCAATTTCAATCACTTGTGAGATTGGATCTGGTTTTTGAATTTCATTCGCTACTTCTAGCCAACCTTGTATAGCATCTTGAAGATTATTAATTACTTCTTCCATTGTATCCCCTTCTGTTATACAACCAGGAAGTGCAGGTACTTCAGCCCAGTAACCCCCTTCTTGGGCAGGATAAATAATAGCTTTAATTTTCATTGCTTTTACATTTGTAGTTGTTTACCTGAACAAATTTTAACAAATTAACTTGCAAAAATTTCTCCATTGAGAGCGAACTGACAAGTCAGGACTGGCGCGATCGCACCTTCACATCTCCCCACAAGCGCTTCCTAGGGAGCGCATCGCTTAACTACTGACGTGGTTTTTTCTTGGAAACCTTGAGTACAGGTAAAGGAGCAGTAGAAGACTGAGGGGGTAAATAATGTTGAACAACTAGCTCTTCTGGTAAAGACGGACGCTGCTGCATACGCCATAATTTAAAAGCAAAAGCCAACCCTGCTGTTGCTAAACCAAAGGTGAAGAGTGACCAACTATCATCCAACCCACCAATTAGAGCATCTATTACACCTACAGTTAACAATACACTAACTATAGGTTCTTTGCGGTAGGCTGACTTTAAAAAACGAGGTAATACAGCATTCATCACGGCTTACTTAGTTCCATTTAGTGGTTTTGTATAAATTTACTTGGAGTATTTCAACTACAAGTTGTTTGTTTCATCAAGGGCAAATAATAGCACAAACTATTGTAATCTTCCTGGGCAAAAAAGTGGGTACGGTAATTCGCACTCGGGGAGACTACTGTTTGTTCGGTTTCACTGATTATTTGATGATAGTTCTTCCTCGTCGTTTCTATGATAACATTTTTAAAATCAATTGTCAAGCCCTAATTCTACTTTTTTCGCGGGATTTGATGAGGAGATAAATTACAGCAAGTAGCTTTGAGTGAAGTACATTTTGTGCGGGCATCTTGCCCGCACCACAAGAGTTTTATTATTAATATCTGTATTTTGTGAATATTGGGAACTGCTGTCACTATGAAGTGATGAAGGAGATGATGGTTAGGTGCGTTACGCAATGCTAACACACCCTAGGATGTTTTCTAATTATTTGATGATAGTTCTTCCTCGTCGGTTCTATGATAACATTTTTAAAATTAATTGTCAAGCCCTAATTCTGCTTTTTTCGCGGGATTTGATGGGGAGGTAAATTAACCACGAAGCAATGAAGGACATGATAGTTAGGTGCGTTACGCTTTGCTAACACACCCTAGGATGTTTTCTAATTATTTGATGATAGTTCTTCCTCGTCGGTTCTATGATAACATTTTTAAAATTAATTGTCAAGCCTTAATTCTGCTTTTTTGCGGGATTTGATGAGGAGGTAAATTAACCATGAGGTCATGAAGGAGATGACGGTTAGGTGCTACGATAAGTATTGTTCTGCTTCTAGCTTCAATTTATCTCCTTCCAAAAGCAACTGGTCAATATAATCTTTAATATCCATGTAAGGTTGTCTCAAGCTAATTTTTTCTGACTGAATAGCCCTTCTGGTACTTTGTCTTAATTGACCTGCTAATTTACGTTTACCAAATAAATCTAAAGCAACAGAGACGATGCTATCAGGGGTAGTTTGTGTAGCTTGTTGATTAATTTCTCGAATAGCTAAATTCACCTCTTTTTTAATAGCTCGTAGTTGTTTTTGAATTAAGCTGATATTTTTGACTTGTAATTTCACTGATTTTGGATGATCTAAAGTTAAAGTCATTTGTTGCTTTAGTTGATAAATTTGGAGTTGGGTTTCTTGTAAATCCATATTTACGACCATTTCTGTTAGCTACTGGGTTTAAGTCTTTTATTAATTGGTTTAACTTCACAACCAATAGCTTCATTACAGCGATTCCTAAATAGCGATCGCATTTTGTCTTTGGTTTAATGAACCTATACCACAATCTTTTAATTATTTAATGATAGTTCTTCCTCATCGGTTCTATGATAACATTTTTAAAATTAATTGTCAAGCCCTAATTCTACTTTTTTCGCGGGATTTGATGAAGAGATAAATTAACCACGAGGTCATGAAGGAAATGATAGTTAGGTGCGTTACGCTTCGCTAACACACCCTACGATGTTTTCTAGTTATTTGATGATAGTTCTTCCTCGTCGGTTCTATGATAACATTTTTAAAATTAATTGTCAAGCCCTAATTCTACTTTTTTCGCGGGATTTGATGAAGAGATAAATTAACCACGAGGTCATGAAGGATATTATCAGGTGCGTTACGCTACGATGTTTTCTTAATTATTTGATGATGGTTCTTCCTTATCGAGTCCAGGATAACATTTTTAAAATTAATTGTCAAGCCTTAATTCTGCTTTTTTCGCGGGATTTGATGAGGAGATAAATTAACCACGAGGTCATGAAGGATATTATCAGGTGCGTTACGCTTCGCTAATGCACCCTACGATCTGTTATTTTTGTAATTATTGACAAGTCGAGTATCTTGTTGTTCAGAAAAAACCTATGACATCATCAACACCAGAGAGTTTATCTAAATTCGTCCAATTTTGCAACCAACATAT